>JASHRY010000261.1 GCA_030037105.1 Xanthobacteraceae bacterium | reverse complement strand
GCCGACATGGCCGGCTGGAGCAACGGCAAGACGCTGTTCTGGATCGCCGCCGCCGACTCGCAAGGCAGAAAGCGCAAGTATCGCAAGGGTGACATCGGCTTCCACCATTATGCCTTCGAGCTTTCGAGCCGCAGGGACGTGGACGAGCTCGGCGCCTTTCTGGAAAAGAACGGAATGACCGTGCTCGACCCACCCGGTGAATATTACGGCCGCAATTATTACGCCGTCTATTTTGCCGACCCGGACGGCATGAAGCTCGAAGGCATGGTCTGGGCGCCGCCCGAGACGAAGCGCAAGCCGGCGGCGAGAGCGAAGCGCCGCCTGCGGAAATCCTGATCCGTTGGGTTCCCGCTTCCCGCCGTGTCGCGGTCGCAATTGTCGCGCGGTGCGCGCTGGACGGCCGATGGATCGGAAGGCTCGTCAAGCCGCTCAACTCTTCTTCAGCATTTGCCTTTCCGCGCGGGCGATCGCCTCGACCAGCCGACGCCACGCCCGGTCGACCAGGGCGAGCACGCGGTCGAGATCGGAACGGCGTTCCGCTTGCGGCGGACGACTGCCGTCGCCCGCGACCGGCGGCTCCTGCATCGTGCCGGTCGGCAAGGGCAGGCCGTGCGTAAGCAGGTCCTTCTTGAGCGCGGCGTTTTCGCGGCGCAGGCGTTCGATTTCGTTCTCGAACGCGGCACGGTCCTCGGGCGCCGCCTGGCACGCCCAACCGACGCTGCGCTGGCTGCAAAACGCAACCTCGCCGGTCTGCGTATCGAGCCGCACGAACCCGCCCGCCACCTTGTCGAAGAGGTAGCGCTCTTCCTCGCTGTCGGTCGTGACGTTGTCGGCCGAAGCGGGCGCGATCAAACAAAAGCCGATGATGCCGATGGCAAAGGCCTTGTCGATCATGGGTGTCTCCTCGTCAGTCCGGTCAAAACGGTCGCGCATTCTAAAACGCAATCCGATCACATTGAATCGGATTGCGTTCCCGCGTCTCGGTGAGACATGATTTTCGGAAAGCCGGTTCCCACCTCGGATCAAGTTCGGGGCAGGCTTTTCCCGCAACATGCTCCGACGGGAACCGCTTTGCGGTGCACAATCGAGCCTCGACAAGCATCGTGCAAGCGTCCATATCTATCAATGTTTCAAGACATTAGGATCGATGGGCGTTTCTTGACTCGGCACAACCCAACCAGTATGGTCCGCGCGGCTTCAGGGGGCGGGCCGGCCGCGATTGCCGAAGAGCCGCGAGTGTCGAAAGCCATGAGCGACGGCACGCGCGAGAACGGCGAAAGCGACCCGGCGCACACCGATGAGGCCGCTCTCTCCGCGAGACTTCGGCGTCTCGGCGAAGGGCTCGGCCGGGCGCGCGGGCGCGCGGGTGAGCCTTCCGGCGGTCGTGATGAGGATCGGGCGACGACTGCATCCGGCTACGCCAGGGGCTTTCGGCTCTCAAGCGAGTTCGTTGCAGGCGTAGCGGTTGGGGCCGGCATCGGCTGGCTTCTCGATCGGTGGCTTGGCACTTCGCCCTGGGGGCTTATCGTCTTCGTCCTGCTCGGCTTCGCCGCGGGCGTTCTCAATGTGATGCACTCGGCGGGAATGGCGGCGGACGGCATGACGGGTGAAGGCGGTTCCCCTCCCGGGGTCGAAAAATGATGGCGCCGGCGGTGTTGTTCGGTCGGCACCCGGTGGCGATGCGAGAATGACGGTCGATCCGATCCACCAATTCCAGATCACCAATTTGCTCCCGATGGCCACGATCGGCGGGCATCAGATCGCTTTCACCAATTCGGCGCTGTTCATGCTGATCATCGTCGTTTCGGTGTCGGCGCTGCTGATCGGCGCCACGGTGCCGCGCGCGGTGGTGCCGGGACGGCTGCAATCGATCGCCGAGGTTTCCTACGAATTCGTCGCCAATACGGTGCGCAGCTCGACCGGCAACGAGGGGATGAAGTTCTTCCCGTTCGTGTTCACGCTGTTCATGTTCGTTTTGTTCGCCAACGTGATCGGGCTCATTCCCTATTCCTTCACGGTGACGGGCCAGTTGATCATCACCGCGACCTTGGCGCTTACCGTGTTCTTCCTCGTCGTCGGCTACGGCTTCTGGAGGAACGGCTGGCGTTTTCTCATGCTGTTCGTCCCCAAAGGGGTGCCGATCTACCTCCTGCCGGCCATCGTGGTCATCGAGGTGCTGTCGTTTCTGTCGCGGCCGGTCTCGCACAGCGTGCGGTTGTTCGCCAACATGCTGGCGGGGCACATCACGCTTCAGGTCTTTGCCGGGTTTATCATCATGCTTGCCGGGTTCGGCGTGCTCGGCTGGCTCGGCGCCGCGCTGCCGTTTATCCTGGTCGTCATGCTCACGGCGCTGGAATTTCTGGTGGCGTTCCTGCAAGCCTATGTGTTCGCCATTCTCACCTGCATCTATCTCAACGATGCGATCCATCCAGGCCATTGACGGCCGCCTTTTGCAACCCTGACGAGGAGCTTTTCTCATGGATCCGACCGCCGCGAAATACATCGGAGCCGGCATCGCCTGCATCGGCATGGGCGGCGCCGGCGTCGGCGTGGGCATTATTTTCGGCAACTATCTGGCGGCCGCGCTGCGCAACCCTTCGGCCGCGCAAGGTCAGTTCGGCAATCTGATTTTCGGCTTCGCCATCACCGAAGCGCTCGGCATCTTCTCGCTGCTGATCGCACTCCTGCTGCTGTTCGGGCTCTGAGCTTCGCCGGACCCTTCGCCGCGATCATGGCCGAGCCGACCGCCCATAGCGAAGCGCCAGCGGGAGAGGTCTCTTTCCCGCCGTTCCAGTCGCGACACTTCCCCTCGCAGCTCGTCTGGCTGACGCTGAGCTTCGTTCTGCTCTACGTGCTGATGTCGCGGGTGGCGTTGCCACGCATCGGCTCGATCCTGGCCGAGCGCAGCCGGCGCATCTCCGAAGACCTCAAGGCGGCGCAAGGCTTCAAGGAGCAATCCGACGCCGCCGGCGCGGCTTACGAAAAGGCGCTGGCCGACGCGCGCGCCCGCGCCCAGGCCATCGCCAACGCGACGCGCGAGCGGCAGGCGGCCGAGGCCGCCGAAGTGCAGAAGCGTCTCGAGGCCGAGCTGCATCAGCGGCTGGCGTCGGCGGAGCAATCGATCGCCGCGACGCGCGCCGCCGCCATGACCAATGTACGCACGATCGCCGCCGATACCGCGACCGCGATCGTGCAGCGCCTGATCGGCCGCGCGCCAGCCGAGCAGGACGTCGCCGCGGCGTTGGCCGAAATCATCAAGCCGTAAGAATTCCCATGCCGGAAGCCGAAACCTGGATCGCTATCGCCTTCGTCATCTTTCTCGGCGTGCTCGTCTATTTCGGCGCGCATCGCCGGGTGATCGACGGGCTCGATCGCCGCCAGGCGCGCATCAAGGCCGAACTCGACGAGGCGCGGCGGTTGCGCGAGGAGGCGCTGGCGCTGCTCGCCGATTATCAGCGCAAACAGCGGGAGGCCGACCGCGAGGCCGAGGCCATCATCGCCGGCGCCACGGCCGAAGCCGAACGGGTCGCCGCCGAGGCCAAGGCCAGGATGGAGGATTTCGTCGCGCGCCGCACCAGGATGGCGGAAGCAAAGATCGCCCAGGCCGAGGCGCAGGCGCTCGCCGACGTCCGCTCCGCCGCGGCCGACGCCGCGGTCGTCGCCGCCGAGAAAATCCTATCCCACGCGGCCAAAGGCAAGATCGCGGACGACTTGCTCGCGCGGGGCATCGAAGACATCCGCAAAAAATTCAATTGATGTCGTTCCCGGCCGGTTTCACCCCGAACCGGCCGTCGGCTTGGGCTTGAGTTTGCGCTTCGGTTTCGCTCTCGGCTTTGGCGCCTTCTGCTTGTCCTGCATTTCGGCGGTCAGCGGATCGAAGCCGACGTAAACGACATAATCGTCGAGCATGCCGCTCGGCGTCGGCAAGGGGAAACTCATCGCCTCCTCGATATGGGTGAAGGGCGCACCTTCGGCGCCGGCGACCGTCACCGGAATACGAACGAACTTGGTCGTGATCGGTTTGGAGCTGCCCGGCGTTTCCTGCACCACGGCGATGCGCAGCGGCACGTCAACCTGGCCCAGGCCCCCCGCCGGTCCGACGATGATGCGTCCCTGCACGCCGATCTTCATCACCATGTTGCCGCCGACCACGGCGCATTGGCGCGCGGTGCGCTCGAAACTGCCCTGATATTTCAGCGACAGCGGCGCATTGTCGCCCTGGGGACCGATCGCCAACGTGGCGGCGCCTTCGCGAATTTCAACTGGTGGGCAATTGAGGTCGGACGACGCGCCGGCGACGACTTGCCGCGACTTTGCCGACGAGCCGGCAAAGAATCTTTCGATCTTGTCGCTCCATGAGGAGGAAGCGGGGGGCGCCGCCGAGCCGGCTGGTGCCGCCGAACCGGCCGGTGCGGTGGCCGCCGGTGAGCCGAACATGCCGCCCGTCGTGCATCCCGCAGTGAGCAGCGCCAGCAAGCCTGCGATCGAGGCGCGGTTGCGCCACGTCACTCCGCGATGGCTGCGCAGCATTCCTCCACAATTCGTCGCCACTTGATCCCCGCAATCTTGCAGCAATATCGAGCGAACCGTGGCCATCCCAAGGCACCGCTCGCTTCCTTTCCGCAAGCGGGTGAGTTGGCAACGGGGTACGGTCAAGGCTCGGAATCCTTCAGCCGTCCATACAGCAGGTGGTCCTGCCAGATGCCGTTGATGCACAGATACTCCCGCGCATAGCCTTCGCGCACGAAGCCGGTGTTTTCCAGGAGCCGGATGGAGCCCGCATTGGTGGGGATGCACGCCGCTTCGAGGCGATGCAGCCGCAGCGTTCCGAATGCGAACGGAATGATGGCGCGCACCGCCGCGGTCATGTAGCCGTGGCGGGCGAACGGCAGGCCCATCCAATAACCAAGACTGCCCGCCTGCGCGACCCCGCGGCGGATATTGGCGAGCGTCAGACCGCCGACCAGCTTATTGTCCGAACTGCGAATAATGAGGAAGGCGTAGCCTTGGTCGGTCCGCAAATCCTCGGCGTAGCGCCGCAGCCGGCGCCGGAAGGCGCTGCGGCTGAGGTCGTCGGCCGGCCAGGTCGGCTCCCATGGCGTGAGAAACTCGCGGCTTAAGTCGCGCAGCGCCGTCCAATCGTCGTAGTCGGTCATTTGCGGCACGCGCAGCAGGATGCCCTCGCCGGCGACCGACGGTAGCGGCTCGGAGAAATTGATGGTGCGGAAGAACGCCATACGCGCCCGTCGTCATGCGGCCCGGCGCGTGAGAGTCTCGGCAATGGCCGCAGCGCTTTCAAGCCCGGAGCCCAAGCCGAGCACGGCGGTCGCCAGCTTGCCGCGGGCGATGAGCGCGCGGCCGGCCGCGCGTGCGCTCTCGACCGTCACCGCTTCGACCTTGGCGACCAGCTCGTCGAGCGGTATTGGCCGGCCCCAGGCGATCATCTGCCGCGCGAGCTGACCGATGCGCTCGCCGGAACTTTCAAGCGCCATGAGCAGGCCGGCCTTCATCTGCGCCTTGACGCGCGCGACCTCCGGCTCGGAAATGGTTTCGACGGTATTGGCGATCTCGTCGACGATGAGGCGCATCAGCTCCGAGGTGTCGGCGGCGTCGGTGCCGGCGTAGAGAGCGAACATGCCGATGTCGGAATAGGGCGCATGGAAGCAATAGATCGAATAGCACAGGCCGCGCTTCTCCCGCGCCTCCTGGAACAGCCGCGACGACATCCCGCCGCCGAGCACGTTGGTGAACGACTGCAGGCTGTAGAGCGAAGGGTCGTGCTGCGATACGCCGGCAAGGGCGAGTGCAATGTGCACCTGCTCGAGCTCGCGCTTCTCCACGCGGGTGCCGCCGCCGAAGCTGGCCGGCTCCGGTGCTGGACCCGCGGGGCCGTTGAAGCCGGCAAAGCGTCGTTCCACTTCGGCGACCACGGCGCCGTGATCGACGGCGCCGGCCGCGGCCACGACCATGTCCGGAGCGCGATAATTCCGCGCGAGGTAGTCGCGCAGTTTCACGCCGTCGAACGAGCGCACCGTCTTCGGCGTGCCGAGGATCGAGCGGCCGAGCGGCTGGTCCGGAAAGGCGACCAGCTGCAGGTGCTCGAAAATGAGATCGTCGGGCGTGTCGGCGACCGCGCCGATCTCCTGGACGATGACGTTCTGCTCGCGAACGAGCTCGTCGCGGTCGAAGGCCGGTTCGGAGAGGATGTCGGAGAGCACGTCGAGCGCCAGCGGCACGTCGGCCTTGAGCACCCGCGCGTAATAGGCCGTACTCTCGGCTCCGGTCGCAGCGTTGAGGTCGCCACCGACCGCCTCGATCTCCTCGGCGATCTGGCGCGCCGTGCGCCGCCGCGTGCCTTTGAACGCCATGTGTTCGAGCAAGTGCGAGATGCCGTGCTCGTCGTGACGCTCGTCGCGGCTGCCGGAGCCGACCCAGACGCCGAGCGAGGCCGATTCCAAATGCGGCATCGCATCGGTCACCACGCTGATGCCGGATTGAAGTGTCGTCACTTCCACGCTCATGCGGCCGCTCCTTCCTGTGCGGCGCGGCTCGTCGAGAGGACGAAACGCTCGACCGCAGCTTGATCGGCCGGCAGCACGGTGACGCGCTGCGGACGCCGGTCGAGATCGGACAGCCATTGCGGCAGCTCCGGCCGCGCGGCGCAGGCCGCCTCGACCGCGACCGGGAATTTCGCCGCATGCGCGGTCGCCAGCACCACCATCGGCACCGCGGGATCGCGCCGTTCCTTTTCGGCGACGGCAATGCCGACCGCGCTGTGCGGATCGACGAAGTTGCCGGTCTCGCGCCGGACCGCGCGCATGGTGGCGGCGACCTCGTCCTCGTCGGCGCGAGCGGCGGCAAACAGCTCGCGAATGTACGCGAGCGCCGGCGCCGCCAGCGTGAAGCGACGCGCTTGCGCGAGCGAAGCCATCAGCGCCCTGACGGCGGCAGCGTCGCGGCCATAGGCGTCGAACAACAGCCGCTCGAAATTCGAGGCCACCTGGATATCCATCGACGGCGAAGTCGTCGGCACCACATCGCGCAACTCGTAGGTCCCGCTTGCCAATGTCCGGGCGAGGATGTCGTTGACGTTGGTGGCGATGACCAGCCGGTCGATCGGCAGGCCCAGGCGCGAGGCCACATAGCCGGCATAGACGTCGCCGAAATTGCCGGTCGGAACGGTGAAGGCGACCTTGCGGTCGGGCGCGCCGAGCGCCACCGCGGCGGTGAAGTAATAAACGGTCTGTGCGACGATCCG
>JASHRY010000041.1 GCA_030037105.1 Xanthobacteraceae bacterium | reverse complement strand
CGTCGGCACATCATCGGCGCTGCCAGTGTCGATCGAGCACATCGCCAAATGGGCGAAGGCGGCCGAAAGCCGAGGCCTGCTCTTGGTTCCGATCACCGCAGTGGCCCTGAAGGCAAAGCAGAGTTGAGGTCGCACGACAGAGAACGGACGGAGGACAGACGACAGAGAACGTATTAAACTGAGATCATCCATCATCGTCATTCCCGGTCCGTCCATCATGCCCTATGAATCCCTGCCCTATCGTCCTTGCGCCGGCTTGATGGTGCTCAATCGCGCCGGCCTTGCCTTCATCGGCCGTCGCATAGACGGTTCCGAGCACGTCGACAGCACGCATGCGTGGCAAATGCCGCAGGGCGGCGTCGATCCGGGAGAGGATCCCTGGCCGGCCGCTCTGCGCGAGTTGCATGAGGAGACGAGCATCCGTTCCGTGGAACGGCTCGGCGAGATCGCGGAGTGGCTCACCTACGACATTCCGCGCGACATCGTCGGGCAGGCCTGGAACGGCAAATACCGCGGCCAGACGCAGAAATGGTACGCGCTGCGCTTTACCGGCGCGGACAGCGAGATCGACATCGAGCATCCGGCGGGCGGGCCTGAGCAGGAATTCGCGCAATGGCGCTGGGAGAAGCTGCAAAATCTCCCAAACTTGGTGGTGCCGTTCAAGCGCAAGATCTACGAGCGCGTGGTCGCGGAATTCGCGAGGTACGCAGCGCCGTCGCCCTGACGATGATGCTATGGCGCCAGCGCCGCCTGCAGCGCCTTCAATTGCTCGAGATGACGCGTTAGCTTGTCGCGCTGCACGTCGTCGGCCGCATCCGCGATGTCTTCCTCCGCATCCTTGATTTCGGTGCCGAGCGACGCGACGTCGAAATTCTCGCGCGCCATGGCGCGGTCGGCGAGCACGGTCAAGCCGGACGGTCCGACCTCGGCAAAGCCGCTGGTGACGACGAACGGCTCTCGTTTGCCGTCGCGGAAAATCGTCACGATGCCCGGCCGCAGCGTGGTCACGAACGGCGCATGGCCGGCGAGAATGCCCATGTCGCCCTCGGCGCCGGGCAGATCGACCTGCTCGACGGCGCCGGAAAACAGCATGCTTTCGGGAGAGACGAAGTCGAGGTGCAATTCAGGCATCGATCAGCCCCCGAGCGATGGCGAAATCGCGAATAGTGCGTAGAATGCCGAGTTCTTGCCCATTCGCGTTCCCTTTCGCTGCTCGTTCTTTTCTCTACGCCGCTTCGGCGAGCTTCTTGCCCTTCTCGACCGCCTGCTCGATGGTGCCGACCATATAGAAGGCGGCCTCGGGCAGGTGATCGTATTTGCCCTCGCACAAACCTTGGAAGCCGCGGATCGTGTCGGCGAGCTCGACGAAGACGCCGGGCGAACCGGTGAACACTTCGGCGACGTGGAACGGCTGCGACAGGAAGCGCTCGATCTTGCGCGCGCGCGCCACCGTCAGCTTGTCGTCCTCGGAAAGCTCGTCCATGCCGAGGATGGCGATGATGTCCTGCAGCGCCTTGTAACGCTGCAGAATCTGCTGCACGCGCCGCGCCACCTGATAGTGCTCCTCGCCGACGACGCGCGGATCGAGCATGCGCGAGGTCGAATCGAGCGGATCGACCGCCGGATAAATGCCCTTTTCGGCGATCGAGCGCGACAGCACCGTGGTGGCGTCGAGATGGGCGAATGAGGTCGCCGGCGCCGGATCGGTGAGATCGTCAGCCGGCACGTAGATCGCCTGCACCGAAGTCACCGAGCCCTTCGTGGTCGTGGTGATGCGCTCCTGCAAGGCTCCCATGTCGGTCGCCAGCGTGGGCTGATAGCCGACCGCGGAGGGAATGCGGCCGAGCAGGGCCGAGACTTCCGAGCCGGCCTGGGTGAAGCGGAAGATGTTATCGATGAAGAACAACACGTCCTGTCCCTGGTCGCGGAAGTATTCGGCGACGGTCAGTCCGGTCAGGCCGACGCGGGCGCGGGCGCCGGGCGGCTCGTTCATCTGGCCGTAGACCAGCGCGCATTTGGAGCCTTCGACGGAGCCCTTGTGCGGATCCTTGTTGACGCCGGACTCGATCATCTCGTGATAGAGGTCGTTGCCTTCGCGCGTGCGCTCGCCGACGCCGGCGAACACCGAGTAGCCGCCATGCGCTTTGGCGATGTTGTTGATGAGTTCCATGATGATCACGGTCTTGCCGACGCCGGCGCCGCCGAACAGCCCGACCTTGCCGCCCTTGGCATAGGGCGCGAGCAGATCGACGACCTTGATGCCGGTGACGAGGATCGCCGCCTCGGTCGACTGCTCGGTGTAGGTCGGCGCCTCCTGGTGGATGGCGCGCGTCTGTTGATGCGGGATTGCCCCGGCCTCGTCCACCGGTTCGCCGACCACGTTCATGATGCGCCCGAGCGTGCCGTCGCCGACCGGAACCGCAATGGGCCGCCCGGTGTCGGTCACCTCCTGGCCGCGCACCAGCCCTTCGCTGGTGTCCATGGCCACCGTGCGCACGGTCGATTCGCCTAAGTGCTGGGCGACTTCGAGCACCAGGCGGTTACCTTGGTTGCGGGTCTCCAGCGCATTGAGGATCGCCGGCAGATGGTCCTCGAAATGCACGTCGACGACGGGGCCGATGACCTGGGTGATACGTCCGACTTTGTTCGGCATGGTCAGTCCTTATGGAACTAGAATTCAGAGCGCTTCCGCGCCGGAGATGATCTCGATCAGCTCCTTGGTGATCAAGGCCTGGCGCGTGCGGTTGTAGAACAACGTTTGCCGGCGGATCATGTCGCCGGCGTTGCGCGTGGCGTTGTCCATCGCCGACATCTGCGCGCCGTAGAACGAGGCAGAGTTCTCCAGGAGCGCGCGGAAGATTTGCACGGCGACGTTGCGCGGCAGGAGGTCGCGCAGAATATCCTCCGCCTCCGGCTCGAACTCGTAGGCGGCGCCGCCGAGCGCGCCCGCCTCGGCGTCGAACACCGCAGGAATGATCTGCTGCGCGGTCGGAATCTGCGCGATCACCGAACGGAAGCGCGAGAAGAACAGCGTGCACACGTCGAATTCGAAATTGTCGAAGCGGGCGATGAGCTTCTCCGCGATCATCCCGGCGTGCTCGAAATGCAGCGTGCGCGCCGCGCGCAAATCGACCATCTCGACGATCTGCTGTGCGTAAAGCCGCTTGAGCTGGTCGTAGCCCTTGCGGCCGACGCAGAAGAATTTGACTTCCTTGCCTTCGGCGGCGAGCGCGGCGGCGCGTTCGCGCGCGAGCCGCACGATCGCGGTATTGAACGGCCCGCAGAGGCCGCGTTCGGCGGTGCAGACGAGAAGGAGACGCACATTGTCGCTGCCGGTCCCCCGCAACAGCCGCGGCGCTGTCTCGATCCCCGCGGTCGTCGCCGCGATGTTGCCGAGCACCTTGTCCATCTGCGCGGCGTAGGGGCGCGCCGACTCGGCCGCGGCCTGGGCACGGCGCAACTTCGAGGCCGCAACCATCTGCATGGCGCGCGTGATCTTCTGCGTCGCTTTGGTGGCGGCGATGCGGTTGCGCAGGTCCTTGAGGCTGGGCATTGGCTCGGTCTACCCGTTTTGCAATGCGCACGCCCCTCTCCCTTGCGGGCAAGGGTGGGGGATGGGGATCGGGAGGACAAAGCACATGCGTGGACGCCGGCGGTTCACCTCCCGACCCCCCTCCCTAACCCTCCCCCACAAGGGGGGAGGAAACATGCCGGCGCGCGCCGCTAATTTTGCGCCCGCCATCATCACGCGAATGTCTTCGCATAATTATCGACCACGCCCTTGAGCTTGGCGGCGGTGGCATCGTCGAGGTCGCGCGAATCGCGGATCGCGGCGAGAACGTCCGCGTGCTGCGTGCGCAGCGCGCCGAGGAGGCCCTCCTCGAAAGCGCGCACGCGCTCGACCGGCAGCGGATCGAGGTAGCCGTTGACGCCGGCATAGATGACGCAGACCTGCTCCTCCATCTTCAACGGCGAGAATTGCGGCTGCTTGAGCAGCTCGGTGAGCCGCGCGCCGCGATTGAGCAGCCGCTGCGTGGTGGCGTCGAGATCGGAGCCGAACTGCGCGAACGCCGCCATCTCGCGGTACTGCGCCAGCTCGCCCTTGATGCGGCCGGCGACCTTCTTCATCGCCTTGGTCTGCGCCGCCGAGCCGACCCGCGAGACCGAGAGACCGACGTTCACCGCCGGGCGGATGCCCTGATAGAACAGGTCGGTCTCGAGAAAGATCTGGCCGTCGGTGATGGAGATGACGTTGGTCGGGATATAGGCCGAGACGTCATTGGCCTGCGTCTCGATCACCGGCAGCGCGGTGAGCGAGCCGCCTTTGTGGTCCTCGTTCATCTTCGCCGCGCGCTCGAGCAGGCGCGAATGCAGATAGAACACGTCGCCCGGATAGGC
>JASHRY010000040.1 GCA_030037105.1 Xanthobacteraceae bacterium | reverse complement strand
GATTCGGCGACGATGCCGTTGGCATCGCCGGTGACCGCGGCGGTGGTGACGGAGACTTGGCCGGCGCCGGAGGTGGCGGTGATGCCGTTACCCGCCGTGCCGGTGACAAGGCCGCCTTGGCTGGTGTTCACCGTGACCGTATCGGCAGCCCCGGCACCAAAGGTTTCGGCGTCGATGCCGGTGCCTCCGGTGACCGTCGAGCCATTGGTGACGGTCACCGATACGCTGCCGCCGGTGAGGGCGTTGATGCCGGCGCCGGCAGTGCCGCCCGTCACATTGCCGCTTGAGCTGACGATCACATTACCGGAATTTGATGTGGCCTCGATGCCGTTGTTGGCCGCGCCGGTCACCGCGGCGGTGGTGATCGAGATGGGGCCGCTGTCAGAAGACGCATTGATGCCGGTGTCGGCCGCGCTGACCAGACCACCCTGGCTGGTGTTGATGGTAATGCCGCCGCTGCCGGTGGAAAACGCGTCAATGCCGTCAGTGCCGCCCGTCACGGTCGCGCTATTGTTCACCGTGACCGAAACGCTGCCGGTCGTGCCGGTCCCAGCCGTCAGGCCGCCGGCGATGATGCCGGTGCCGGTGGTGCCCGTCACATTGCCGCTGGCGCTGACGATCACATTACCGGAATTTGATATGGCCTCGATGCCGTTGGCCTCGCCGGTCACCGCGGCGGTGGTGACGGAGACCTGGCCGGCGGCCGAAACCGCAATGATGCCGTTGCCGGCGGTGCCGGTCACCAAGCCGCCCTGGCTGGTATTCACCGTGACCGTATCCGTGGCAGCGCCGCCGCTGGAAGCCGCATGAATGCCGTCAGTGTCGCCCGTCACGGTCGCGCTATTGTTCACCGTGACCGACACGCTGCCGGTGGTGCCGTTGCCGGCGAGTATGCCGGCGCTAGCGGCGCCCGTCACATTGCCGCCGGCGCTGACGATCACATTGCCGGAGTTGGAGCCGGCGAAAATGCCGTAGTCGCCGCCGGTCACCGCAGAGGTGGTGACGGAGACTTGGCCGGCGGTCGAAACCGCAAAGATGCCGGTGTCGGTGGTGGCCGATACCAAGCCGCCCTGGCTGGTGTTGATGGTGATGCCGCCGCTGCCGCCGGTCACGTTCGCGTAGATGCCGTAGGCGTCGCCGGACACGGTGGCGCCGTCGGAGGTCGACACCGAGATCGCGCCGCCGCCGGTGGTGGTGGCATAGATGCCGGTGCCAAGCGTCGCACTCACGTTGCCGCTTGCGGCAACCGTGATGCTGCCCGAGGTCGCGGTCGCATCGATGCCATTACCCGCTCCAGTCACCAGGCCAGCGGTGGTGATCGTGGTGTCGCCGGTGTTGGCGGTGGTGGTGATGGCGTCGCCGTCCGTGCCGGTGACGCCGCCGCTGCCGACGTTGACCGTAATAGTGCCGCCGGTCGCTGCGCCGCCGGTGGTATTCGCCACAATGCCGGTCACGCCAGTAATGAGGCCGGTACCGGTGGTGACGCTGATATCGCCGCCGCTGGTGTTGGCGGCGATGGCGCTCGTCGTGGCGCTGGACACCGCGTCATTGGTGGTCGGCGCGCCGGCGCCGGTCGTGATGTTGATGGTGCCGGTGGTGCTCGTCGCGTTGATGCCGTAGGAATTGGCGGCGATTGTGCCGCCGACATTGATCGAGGTGGTGCCGGTGGTGGCGCTGGTGATGATGCCACCGAGCGGCCCCGTGAAATTCGTGTTCTCCGAACCGCCGTTGGTGCCTTGATTGACAGCGGTACCTGCAAGCGTGGTGACGTTGATGCCGCCGGTCCCCACCGTCGTCGCAGAGATGCCGATATCGTTCGCCGTCACCGAGCCGCTGGTCACCGAGACATTGACGTTGCTGGCATTGGCCGAGTTGGCGATCGCCGCCGAGATGCCGATGTCGGGCGGATCGATGGTGCCCGCGGAGATCACGGTGACGCCGCCTGCCGTGCCGAGCGAGTCGGCGTAGATGCCGATGCTCTCGGTGCTGGTCACCGAGATGGTGCCGGCGGCGTTCACCGAAATGCCGCCGGTCCCCCCGTCAGTCGCGTATATGCCGTAGGCGGAGGTAACGATGGTGCTGCCACTGGTCTGATTGACCGTAACCGCGCCGGCGCCAACGCTGTTGGATGCGTCAATGCCGGTAGCGACGGGTGTGACAGCCGTCCCGATATTGGCGTCGGTCGTGACGCTCGCGTTACCCGAATATGCCTCCGCCGATAGCCCCGTTCCTCCGCTTGCGGTGATCGTGGTATTGCCGGTGGTCACGATGATCGCGTCGCCGGTGCCGCCTAAGCTGTCCGTATCGGCGAACACGGCGCCACCACCGGTCGCGACGGTCACGCTGCCGCCGGTGAGATAGACGCTTGAATTCCCATTCTGAGACTGAACATCAATGGCGAGGGCGCCGCTCGAGGAGATGGTGGCATCGACGGGTGTCTCAGCCGTGCCGACGCTGGCGCTGCCGGAGCCGGTCGTGCCGACGAACAATGCCGTCGTGCCTTCCCCACCGTCGTTGACGGCGCCGTTGCCGGTATAGAGCACGTTGCCGCCGGCGCTCTCCACATCGAGCGCGGCAATCCCGCCTTGGGTGGGGATGCCCGTCGTGAGCGTGACGGTGCCTTCATTATTGAAATTGACGCCGGCGCCGCTGACGGTGGTGTCCACCGCGAGGCCGTAGCCCGAAATCGTTATGCCAGGCGCGACCGTGGCGTCGATATCGCCGCCTGATGTGTATAGGTATTGGCGGTCGGGAGGCCCCGGTGGGGGCGTCGATGGCGTGCCGTTTGTGGTGGTCGTATCGTTGGTCGCTTGGCTCGTCGAGCAAACCACCGTCGCGGGATTGCCGGCGGCGGAAGCGGTGCATTCCGCCCACGCGCTCTGCGGCTCGGCCAGCAGCATCAGCGCAAAGACGCCGCCGACGAACGCCGTCCCCGCCAACAGATCGCGCCGCCGCGACGGAACGCGCACCTTGCATTCGCCGGACTTGCCGAGCGTGCTGTTCCTGATCCGCATGGTCGCTCCCCCGTCGCGGTTTGCTGCAGCGCTGCGCGGCCCCAAGCAACAGCCGCCGCTTGCGACCCGCATGACGCAACGAGGAAGCCCGCTCACGCGCCGCACGCTGCCGGCGTCACCCGCTGCCCCAAACAGTGCAGACTATTGAACGGGAGGCGGCGAACAAGGCTCGAACGGCGGAATCGACAACTTTACGTGTCGAATTTTGCCACTTGTGGTTTTAGTGCAACAGTGCCGCTAGGCGGCAGTAGAGCAGAAAGTGCAATGAATCGTGAGGTTTAGTCGAAGGCAGCGGCTTCCATCCGCGGCGCCGGCGGCGACGCGCCGCCGCCCCCGGCCGGCGCGGTTGTAAACGGAGCTTTAACCGATTCGTTTTGCCGCGCCGTTTCCCCCTTCCGTAGATGAGCGAAGCGACATCCGGGGGTTTCGCGACGGCCGGATCGATTTTTAGCCCGCATGTCGCTGCGCTCATGCGGGCTACATGCTACGCGCGGCGACGATTCTTTCCCTCTCCCCTTGCGGGAGAGGGTGCCGAGCGTAGCGAGGGCGGGTGAGGGGCGTGTGCTCGGCGGCAAGGCTGCTATAGTCGGCCTCGGTCCAACCTCGCGGGTGCGAGCGCATGCACGATAACGGCGACCAGCCGGTTCGATCGGTCGAGCCGCCCCGGCTGTCCCAGCCGGCCGCGCCGGCAGGCCCGGCGACGATCCGGCTGCCGCTGCCGGCCGCCATCGATCGCGCGGCCGGGTTCCAGCGCCGCGGCTTTTTTGCCGACGCGGAGAAAATCTACCGGGACGTCCTGAAAATCGAGCCGCAGCATTTCGATGCGCTGCAGTTGCTCGCCGTGCTGTGCTATCAGCAGGGCCGCGACGCCGAGGCGCTGCCGCTGTTCGAAGCCGCGCGCGCGGTAAAACCGGATTCCGCCGAAATGTTGTCGAATTTCGGCTTGCTGCTGGCGCGATTGGGCCGCGCCGAGGAGGCCTTCGCCGCCTACGACGAAGCCATCAAGCTCAAGAGCGGCTACCCCGAAGCGCCGGCCAATCGCGGTCATCTGCTGCTGGCGCTGGATCGCGACGAGGAGGCGCTGGAAAGCTTCAATCGCGCGCTGTTGGCGCGGCGGGATTTCGCCGACGGGCTGATCGGCCGCGGCCTCGCGCTCTACAAGCTCAAGCGCTTCACCGATGCGCTGATCGCCTTCGATCGCGTTCCGGCGAGCGATCCCCGCCATTACGAAGCGCTGACGCATCGCGCCGGTCCGCTGCTGGCGCTGTCGCGCCACGCCGAGGCGCTGGCGAGCTGCGAGCGCGCGCTCGCGCTCAATCCCCGCCACGCCGTCGCCCATTACAATCGCGCCGTCGTGCTCGCCGCCCTCGGCCGCGCCGCCGAGGCGGTCAGGAGCTACGACGCGGCGATCGCGCTCCATCCCGGCTTCATCGACGCGCTGCTCAACCGCAGCAATCTGCAGGACAAGCTCGGCCGCCCGGCGGACGCGCTGGCGAGCGCGGAGCGCATCATCGCGCTCAGGCCCAATCACGCCGGCGCCTGGAACAATCGCGGCAACGCGCTGCTCGGATTGGGCCGGCACGAGGAGGCGATCGCCAGCTACCAAAGATCGCTCGCGCTCAATCCGGCCTCCGGCGAATGCTACTACAATTACGGCAACGCGCTGGTCGAATTGCTGCGCGTCGCCGAAGCGCTGCCGTATTACGAGAAGGCGCTGGCGCTGCGCTCCGATCATCCCGACATTCCGTTCAACGAGGGTTTGGCCCGGCTGCTGCTCGGCGATCTCAAGCGCGGGCTTCAGCGCTACGAGGGCCGCTTCGAAAAAACCGAGCAGGCGCCGCTGCGGCGCAAGTTCAAGGCGCCGTTGTGGGAAGGCGGCGATGTCGCCGGCAAGACCATCCTGCTGCATTGCGAGCAGGGACACGGCGACACCATCCAGTTCGTGCGCTACGCGCCGCTCCTTGCGCGCGCCGGGGCCAAGGTGCTGCTCGAAGTGCAGCAAACCCTGAAGCCGCTGCTTGCCGGCGTCGAAGGCGTGGCGCGGGTGTTCGGCCGCGACGAGCGCGGCCGCTCGGAGCCGCTGCCGAATTTCGATTGTCATCAATATCTCATCAGCCTGGCGCGGGTGTTCGGCACCGAGCTCGACACCATCCCGGCCGAGATTCCCTATGTCCGCGCGCCGGCGGACCGCCTCGACGCCTGGCGCGAGCGGTTGCCGCCGCGCCAGGGGCTGCGCGTCGGCCTCACCTGGTCGGGCAATGCGGAGGTCAAGACCGATGCGCGCCGCTCCATCGGCCTGCCGGCGTTGCTGGCGTTGGCGGACGTGCCGGGGGTGCAGTTCATCAGCCTGCACCGCGAGGTGCGGGCCGAGCATGCGCAGGCGCTGCGCGCGTTTCCGCATATCGTCCACTTCGCCGGCGAGCTTCGGGACTTCGCGGATACGGCGGCGGTGATCAGCGAGCTCGATCTGGTCATTTCCACCGACACCGCGGTGGCGCACCTCGCCGGCGCGATGGGCAAGCCGCTCTGGCTTCTGCTCATGTTCTCTTCGGATTGGCGCTGGCTGCTCGAGCGCGAGGACAGTCCCTGGTATCCGACGGCGAAACTTTATCGCCAGACGCGGATCGGCGATTGGCCGGGCGTCGTCGAGCGCGTGCGCGCCGATCTCGCGCGCCTTGCAGCCGCCGAGTGACGCCGAGTGAAACGATCCGCCGGCGCCGCCGACTTGCAATTCCGCCTGGGCGGCGGTTCAATCGGCCACGGAACAACGAGGACGCTCCATGATAGCCTACGATCAGGTGTTTACCGAGGCGCAGATCTATCTCGACGGCAGCTCGTTCTATCGCTGCAAATTTCAGCGCTGCACCATCGTGATCAACGGCCTGATCGGCTGCACCCTGGTCGATCCGCAATTCATCGATTGCCGCTGGAGCGTCGCCGGCCCGGCGCAGACCACCTTCGAATTGCTGGCGGCGCTCTATCGAGTGGGCGCGGTCGACCTGATCGAGGCGACGTTCGACCAGATTCGCGGCCGGCGTCCGGCCGCGGCGCCGAGACAATGAAAGAACCAAAGAAACAAAATTAGCGCAGATTCCATTCATGCCGGCGGCATTAAACGCCGACTCGTATTGGCGTCATCATCCGCGCAGGCGGATGATCCAGTGGCAGATGCGTAGCCCGGATGAGCGAAGCGAAATCCGGGATTTTCGCGACAGCCGGACCGGTTTTCCCGCATATCGCTGCGCTCATGCGGGCTACGGGAGTGTTGACTGGATCGTCCGCCTTCGGCCTTCGCGGACGATGATGAAAAGTATTGGCTGCGCACTCAATCGGAAAACGCCGTTGGTATCACATCGCCCGCGCTTGGCGCGGACGCTGTTTTCGCGGCGGCCCTGCCGGCGGCGGCGGGATAAGATATTCGATCGATACCAGGCGGCCTGCAACAAAATGATAGACGTGCGGCTGCGGACCGCGCAGGTAAGATAAAGTAAGCCCGCGCACGCCATTGGGCGCGGCGGAAAGCTCGACCTTGTCCGGCCGTCCGGAGCGGCGCGCCACGTCGCATTCGGTCATCTGCAGACTGATGTCGGTCGGCGTGGCAAAGCCGGTGGGGGGTGGAGGCGGCAGAGCGCCGCAACTGGTCTCCGACCAGTAGAGCTCGCCCGGCGGCACCGGGCCGCTGGCCGGTACAGGCCCGCCCGGCGGGGCAATACCGGGGCCGCCCGGAGGCGCAACGCCAGGGGCGGCGGCCACTGCGTATTCCGGGCCGCCGGGTGCGACCGGCTGGTCGGGCGCATCCGGCGCCGGCGTGGTGTGGCCGCCGAGATTCTCCACCATGGTCTTGTTGTACCAGGCGTTGGGATCGTTGCTTTGCGAACAGCGCGCAAGCGCGCAGATCAGCAGCGTCGGCGTGACCGATATGAGCGCCCACCGGATGATGGCCGCGAACGGACGCTTACTCACACGCAATCCCCTCTCCGCCCTTCCGCGGCGTCACCCGCCGGCTCGTGCAGGCGCTTCCGTCCGAGACGGCCGCGTTACGCTCGATTCCAATAAGACACGCGGCGCCAGAGCCGTCCGCAAAACAAATTCAACCACCCCGGTGCGGCGGGCGCAAGGGCGCGGGACCGGCCGCGCGCCCGCTATTTTGGAGTCCCCGACAGGGGGGATCGGGAACGCCTTTCAGTCTCGATGGCAGTGATGCATGCCGCCCTTGGGATGGTGTTCGAGGATTTTCGAATAGGCGCTGACGCCGGATAATGTCCGGCACAATGCTGGCGTCCGTCGGGCATGCCCGCGAGCAAACAAGCCGCTCCGGTTCGATTCGACGCAATTATTATAACGGCGGGATCAG
>JASHRY010000260.1 GCA_030037105.1 Xanthobacteraceae bacterium | reverse complement strand
GACGAATCGCGCCGCGTCATCGCCGGCCTGCAGGTGCGCTACGCGGAGACGACCGGCATCCGCTCGCTCAAAATCCGGCACAACAACGTGCTCGGCTATTTCGTCGACGTCACCGCGCAGCACGGCGAGAAGCTCATGGCCGCGCCGCTTAACGCCACATTCATCCATCGGCAGACGACCGCCGGGCAGGTGCGTTTCACCACCGCCGAGCTTGGCGAGATCGAAGCGAAGATCGCCAACGCCGCCGAGCGCGCGCTCGCGCTCGAATTGGAGATTTTCGACCGCCTCGCCGCCGGCGTCACCGCGGCAAGCGCCGCGATCAAGGAAGCGGCGGCGGCGCTCGCCTTGGTCGATGTCGCGGCGGCGCTGGCGAGCCTTGCCGTCGAGCGCGATTACGTGCGGCCCGAGGTCGATGGCAGCCTTGCCTTCGCCATCGCGGGCGGCCGGCATGCGGTCGTCGAGCAGGCGCTCGGCAGCGACGGCGGCCCGTTCGTCGCCAATGATTGCGACCTGTCGCCGTTGCCGCCGCCGGCCGACGCCAAAGCCGGGCGCATCTGGCTCGTCACCGGCCCGAACATGGCGGGGAAATCGACCTTCCTGCGCCAGAACGCGCTCATTGCCGTGCTCGCGCAGATGGGAAGCTTCGTGCCGGCGCGGGCCGCCCATATCGGCGTGGTCGATCGTCTGTTCTCGCGGGTGGGCGCCGCCGACGATCTCGCCCGCGGGCGCTCGACCTTCATGGTCGAGATGGTGGAGACGGCGGCGATCCTCCACCAGGCGGGCGAGCGTGCGCTCGTCATCCTCGACGAAATCGGCCGCGGCACGGCGACCTTCGACGGGCTCTCGATCGCCTGGGCGACCATCGAGCATCTGCACGAGACGAACCGCTGCCGCGCGCTGTTCGCCACGCACTTCCACGAAATGACCGCGCTCGCCGGCAAGCTCAAGCGCCTGCACAACGCCACCATGCGGGTGAAGGAATGGCAGGGCGAGGTCGTCTTCCTGCATGAAGTCGTGCCCGGCGCGGCCGATCGCTCCTACGGCATCCAGGTGGCGAAGCTCGCCGGGCTGCCGCCGAGCGTGATCGAGCGCGCCAAGCTCGTGCTGGCACAATTGGAGGCCGAGGACCGCACCTCGCCGGCGCGCAAGCTGATCGACGACCTGCCGCTATTTTCCTCCGTCCGGCCGGCGCCGACCCCGGTGCCGCAGCACGACGCTGCGCTCTCGGCAATGGTCGAGGCGCTCGCCGCGCTCCATCCCGACGAGATGTCGCCGCGCGAGGCGCTCGAAGCGCTCTACGGGCTCAAGGCGCAACTGGCCAAGAGCCGTGGTCCGGGCTGAGCCCGTGCCGCGCAGTCCGACGGCGCGCGCCGGCTGCCGCGCTGTCGGCCGCGGCAATCAGCGCGCCGATGAGCGGGCCCGAGCGCTCGACCGCGACGGAAATGATGACGACGATCGTCGCCGTCAGCGCCATCTTGGCGGCAAGGTCATACCAGAGCTCAGAGGACACGACATTCATGCAGGAGCCCGGCGGCGCTGTCGCGCATAGAGCGCGAAATTCCATGCAACCGATACGGTAAGCGCGAGCGTCAGCGCAGCGGCCGAACCCAACGGCACCGCCGTTACATGCAGCGTCAGCAGCGCCACGCCAAAACCGGCCAGGCCGGGAATCGCATTTGCCAGCACCGCGGCCGTAGCAAGGCCGCCGACGCGATAATGCAAAATCACCATTATGCTTGTGTAAATGACCGGGAACACGGCGAGGATGCCGCTGCCGGCCGCCCCGATGCGGAAGCTCAGCGCCACCACGGCGCCGACCAGCGCAGCCACCATGCCGGAGCGGATGATGAAATCGTACCAGGGCCGCGTCGTCGGCGGCATGACCGCACGAGAGAACGGCGCAACGATGAAATAGCAGGTCACGAAGACGACGGCATTGAGCGCCAACGCCGACCACGTCGTCCAGTGCACAAGCCCGAACAGCACAGCGACCAGAAGCCAAACCGCGAAAGCGAGCGGCACGCTGATCCTCGCCGCGTGGCGTTGCGCCAAAAGAACGTAGGCCGTGGCATAGATCGCGGTCGCAGCATTCAGCGCCAGACTCGCCAGCGCACTCGCGGAAATGAACGCCGCGTCGTGATCGAGCGCCAGAAAGACGTAAACCGGCCCGGCCGAAACCGGCAGCGTTGCGACCAGGGCGCCGACCGTGGGGCCCAATTTTTCCGCAGCGATGGTCGCCGCGCTCACGAATAAAGCGGTCACCGCCATCTTGATCGCGAGCGCGGCCCAGAACAGCAGATCGGGTGCCATCACTTCCGCTTAAGGCTGATCGCGACCGGCGGCCCGCCTTTGATCGTCTGATAGACGACGCAGTAGCGCTCGGTGAGCTTGAGGAGTTGGTCGAGCTTGTCCTGCGGCGCATTCGTGTCGAGGACAAAGCGCAGGCGGATCTGCTTAAAGCCGACCGGCGCGTCCTTGGCGACGCCGAGCGTGCCGCGGAAGTCGAGATCGCCTTCGGCCGAAACCAAACCCGACGCGAGCGGAATATCGAGGGCGGTTGCGACTGCCTTGAGCGTCACTCCCGCGCAGGCGACCAGAGCCTCGAGCAGCATGTCGCCCGAGCACAATTCGAGCCCGGACCCGCCCGTCGCCGGATGCAGGCCCGCCACCGCGAGCGCCCGTCCGGTCTCGACCTTGCAGGCGATGGCGGCGGCGCCGAGCGTCCCCTTGGCCTTCAACGTGATGACGGCGGCCTGGGAATCCGCCTTGTAGCGCTCCTTGATCGGCGCCTGCAGCGCGCGCAATCCGGCGGCGTCCATGGGCAAGTCCTTTCGCTGGGAATGTCACGGCAGAATATCAGGGGACGGGCGACGGATGACAGAGGGCGCATCGCTCATCGTGCAATCTGTTGCTCGTTGTCCGCGGCTCCTCCTCCGCCATCTGCCTTGGCGCGATCGAGCGAGCGGTCGAGGGCGGCGAGCACGCGCCGCTTGACCAAGTCGAAGGCGGCGGACTGTCGGTCGCGCGGGCGCGGCAAACCCACTTCGATCTCGTCGAAGATGCGGCCGGGGCGCGGGCACATCACCATGACGCGGTCGGCGAGCACGATCGCCTCGTCGACGTCGTGAGTGACCAGGAGCAAAGTCGGCTTGGCGTCGGCCCACAGATCGAGCAGATGGTCCTGCAAATCGCTGCGGGTGAAGGCGTCGAGCGCCGAGAACGGCTCGTCGAGCAGCAGCACCTCGGGACGCGGCGCCAGTGCCCGCGCAATGGCGACACGTTGCGCCTGGCCTCCGGACAATTCGCGCGGCCATACCGCAGCCTTGTCGGCGAGCCCGACGCGATCGATCGCGGCGGCGACGCGACGCGCCCGCTCGGCCTTGGGACGATCTTCGAGCCCGAAGCCGACATTGCCGGCCACCTTGAGCCAGGGCAGGAGCCGCGGCTCCTGAAAGACGATGCCGATCTTCTCGTGCGGCGCCGTGATCCGCTCGCCATCGAGCATGACGGCGCCTTCGCTTGCCGGATCGAGGCCGCCGATGGCACGCAGCAGCGTCGATTTTCCACAGCCCGAGCCGCCGATCACGGCGACGATCTCGCCAAGTTCGACTTCAAGCGATACGCCGCCGAGCGCATGCACGCCGTTCGGATAGGTCTTGCCGACGCGTTCGAGCACGAGCATTGCGGCGTCCTAATCCTGCCGAACGACGTCTTCCCAGCGCAGGAACGGCGCCGCGGCGAACGCGATCAGCCAATCCGTCAGCTTGCCGACGATAGCGAAGGCGACAATGGCGGCGACGATCTCCGCCGGCTTGCCGAGCTCCTGCCCGTCGGTCAACAGATAGCCGAGACCTTCGGACGCGCCCATCAGCTCGGCGGCGACAACGAACATCCAGCCGAGGCCGAGGCCCGAGCGCAATGCAATGACGTAAGCGGGCAGCACGGCTGGCAGCAGAATGCGGCGCACCATCGCAATATCGGACAGGCGGAACGCCCGCCCGACCTCGACCAGCTTGCGATCGACCGATTGGATGGCGCTCATGAGACCGAGATAGACCGGAAAGAACACGCCGACCGCGATCAGCGTCACCTTCGAGGCTTCGAAAATACCGAGCCAGAGGACGAACAACGGCACCCAGGCGATGGAAGGGATGGCGCGCAGAGCCTGCAGGCTCGGATCGAGCAGGCGCCGCACCAACGGCGAATATCCGGCGGCGGCGCCAACGATCGTGGCCGCGGTGACGCCGATGCCGAAGCCGGCGGCGACGCGGGCGAGCGTCACCAAGGTGTGGCGTTGCAGGTCGCCGGTGCGCGCAAGCTCGACGAAAGTCGCAAAGATGACCGACGGCGGCGGCGCCAGCCGCCCGCTCGACCACCCCATGCGCACGATGATTTCCCACGCCGCGGCCAGCGCGACCGGCAACACCAGTCCCAGCGCTGGCCGCACCAGGCGCGGCCACATTCTCGGTGCGGCCCGAGGCGAAGTGTCTTCGCCGGCGATCGTCAGGGTCACGAGAGCCATGAGGCCATCACGAATGCAATGCGTCTTCCTTCGTCGCCCGCGGCTTACCCCGGGAGCCAGGCCGACATGTCGCTGCCCGGTGGACGGCCAGGGTCAAGTCCGGCGCCGCCGATGAGAGAGTTACTCTCAGTTCATCACACCGCCACGTAGCGATCATCGACCAGATCGTCGAGCGCCTTCTCTACATTGACGTTCGCGGGGATGACGCCGGCCTGTTGCAGCGCGAGCCCCGCTTGCAGGATGGAATCGCGCTGCTGCGGCCCGATGCGATTGAACGTCAGCTCCGTCCGCTCCTTGAGCTGGATATCGGCGACATTGACGGGAAGCTTCGTCACTTCCATGAATACGCGCTTCTCGTCGTCATAATGGGCGAGGCAGTATTTGCGCGCGTCTTCGTAGATCGCGATCACTCGGCGCGTCAGCTCGGGATATCGCTTGAGAAACGCCTCGCGCGCATTGAGGATGCCCCAGGTATTGGCCTCCTTGTTGCGATAGAACAACCGCGCGCCGTCCTCGACCTGCGCCTGCGCCATCATCGGATCGAGGCCGGCCCAGGCGTCGACGTCGCCGCGGATGAGCGCGATCTTGCCGTCGGGATGCTGCAGCAGCACTTCGCTGATGTCCCGCTCGGTCATGCCGACGCTGTGCAGCGCCCGCACCAGAAAGATGTGAGGATCGGTGCCGCGGGTTACGGCGACGCGCTTGCCCTTGAGGTCGGCGATTTTTCTGATCGGCGTGTCCTTGCGGGTGACCAGCGCGGTCCACTCCGGGCGCGAGTAGACGTAGATCGATTTGATCGGATTGCCGTTGATCCTGCCGACCAGCGCCGCGGCTCCGGCCGTGGAGCCGAAATCGATCGAGCCGGCATTGAGGAATTCGAGCGCCTTGTTCGAGCCCAAGGTTTGCACCCAGCGGATGCCGATGCCGTCCTTGACGAATTCCTTTTCGAGGAGAGCCTTCTCCTTCAACACCATCGAGACCGGGTTGTAGGTGGCCCAATCGATGCGGATTTCGCCCGGTTTGTCGGCGGCGCGGGCTCTGTCGAACGGCATCAGGCCCGTGGCGGCGGCACCAACGAGCAAATGGCGACGTGAAAGCATGATCGATCTCCGGATGAGTATCGCATCGGGCGCGACGGTAGGAGCTGGCAAACTTGCCGCCCGCGACAAACGAAGCTGAGGATCCCGTGGCCTCACCTTGGGTCGAGCCCGGGCGACAGCTCGTATGTCGACGTTAGCTTTGTTCTTTCGGAAGGGTCTTTCAATAGGGCCGCTTAAAAATTAATACCAAACTTTGTGCTATTATTAGAATAATAATTTCGAACGACCGTTCGCGCCTATGGCTCCATTCTTTGCCGATATTCGGCACAGGATTTCCGGACAATGCTCCCCGTCATCGCGGCATCGTGGCATCAGGTGTCGGCGATCGGCATCGGAATGGAAAGTCACGACGCCTGACGATTGATCTCCGATTCCTGACTTCCGATCCCTGATCCGCGCAAATGCTCGACCAGTTGCCGCGCGTAGAGCGGCAGTTCGTCCATGCTGCGGATGCAAATCGTCAAATCGCGCATCGCCCAGGAATCGGCGAGTGGCACGACCGCGATCGCCATGGTCCGCATCACGCGGCTCGCCGTTGTCTCCGGCACGATGCCGATGCCGACCTTGCATTCGACGAGGCGGCACACGGCGTCGAAGCTGCGCAATTGCACGCGCAGCCGCAGCGGCCGGCCGATGCGCACCGCCTTTGAGGCGAGGAACCGCTGCAACGCGCTGGCGCGATCGAGCCCGACGAAATCGTGCTCGAGCACCTCCTCGAAACCGATCTGCGCCCGCCCCGCCAGCGGATGATCACGCGCGACCACGAGCACGAAACGGTCGCGGCGGAACGGATAGGTTTCGAGCGCGCCGGCGTCGACCGTGCCGGCGACAATGCCGAGATCGGCGACGCCTTCGGCGATCAAGCCGATGATTTCGTCGCTCAAGCGCTCTTCCAGATCGACGCTGACGTGCGGATGTGCGGCAAGAAACAAACTCAGCGCTTCCGGCAGGAACTCGGTGAGCGCGTTGGTGTTCGAAAGCACGCGGATCTGGCCGGCGAGGCCGCCGCCATAAGCGCCGAGGTCCTCGTGCAGGCGTTCGGCTTGGCGCAGGATGGCGCGCGCATGCTGAAGGAGTGTGCGGCCGGCTTGCGTCGGCGTGACGCCCGCCCGTCCGCGCGTGAGCAACGCGACACCGAGCGCGTCCTCCATGGCGCGGATACGGGTCGAAGCGGCGGCGAGCGCCAAGTGCGCACGCTCGGCGCCGCGGGTGATGCTGCCCGCCTCGACGACGTGGCGGAACAGGCTGAGATCGGCAAGATCAAAACGCATAGGAGAAACCAAGCCTTCGTTTTTAGCGAAGCCAAGGTTCATAGAATGCTCATTGTGACGTGAGATTTCAATGTTATTCTTTCGCAAGACACGAAATAACGCATATAAACAGTGCGTTGGATGAGCCGGCAACTAAACAGTGCGTTGGATGAGCCGGCAACTTCGTTGCGGCCCAGGTGTTGATTGGATGGAACCGCCCCGGCGCACGGAAACTCGGATAAGCACGATGGCCGAAACCAGGGCTCCCGCCGAACGGCCGCTGTCGCCGCATCTTCTCATCTACCGACCGATGCTGACGATGACGATGTCGATTGTGCATCGCATCACCGGCTTTGGTCTCTATTTCGGCACGCTGCTCTTGGCGTGGTGGTTGATCGCCGCGGCCGGGCCCAACGCCTATGCGAAATTCGAATGGTTCGCCGGCTCCATCATCGGCCGCCTTATCCTGTTCAGCTACACTTGGGCCTTGCTCCACCACATGCTCGGCGGCATTCGCCACCTGATCTGGGACACCGGCCGCGGCTTCGGGCCGAACGAGCGCGAATGGCTCGCCGCCGCCAACCTGATCGGCTCGATCGCGTTGACCGTGATCCTGTGGATCATCGGCTTGCTGGCAATGGGAGGACCGCGGTGAGCGACATTCCCGGGAAACACATCCGCACGCCGCTTGCGCGGGTGCGCGGCCGCGGCGCCGCCCGCTCCGGCACCGGCCATTTCTGGCGCCAGCGCCTGACCGCGGTCGCCAATATTCCGCTGACCATCGCCGCGGTGATTATCATCGTCGTGCTCCTCGGCCGCAACCAGGCGGCCGCGGCGCAAATTCTCGGTTCGCCCGCGATCGCCATCATCATGCTGCTGTTCATCGCCTCGGTCACGATCCATATGAGAATCGGCATGCAGGTGATCATCGAGGATTACGTGCACGACGATTCGGCCAAGCTCACCTTGCTCATGGCCAACACCTTCTTCACCGTCGCCGTGGCGCTGGCTTCGGTCTACGGCATCCTCAAGCTGTCGTTTGGATTATGACCATGGGAACGAACGGCGCGAACGGTGGCGGCGCGGCTCCGGCGATCAATGGTCGCGCCTATCCGATCGAGGACCACGTCTATGACGTGGTGATCATCGGCGCCGGCGGCTCGGGCCTGCGCGCCGTCGTCGGTTGCAGCGAAGCGGGTCTGCGCACCGCCTGCATCACCAAGGTATTCCCGACGCGCTCGCACACCGTGGCGGCGCAGGGCGGCATCGCCGCAGCCCTCGGCAATATGGGCGAGGACGACTGGCGCTGGCACATGTACGACACCGTCAAGGGCTCGGATTGGCTCGGCGACCAGGACGCGATCGAGTATCTGTGCCGCAACGCGCCGGAAGCGGTCTACGAATTGGAGCATTGGGGACTGCCGTTCTCGCGCCGCGAGGACGACGGCAAGATTTTTCAGCGCGCGTTCGGCGGCATGACCACGCATTACGGCAAGGGCACGGCGCAGCGCACCTGCGCCGCCGCCGACCGCACCGGCCACGCCATGCTGCACACGATGTACGGCCAAGCGCTGCGCCATTCCGCCGAATTCTTCATCGAGTACTTCGCCATCGACCTCATCATGGACGCGGAAGGCCGCTGCCGCGGCGTCGTCGCGCTCAATCTCGACGACGGCTCGATCCATCGCTTTTCCGCGCAGATGACCGTGCTGGCGACCGGCGGCTACGGACGCGCCTATTTCTCCTGCACTGGTGCCCACACCCAGACCGGCGACGGCAACGCCATGGCGCTGCGCGCCGGCCTGCCGCTGCAGGACATGGAATTCGTGCAGTTTCATCCGACCGGCGTGTACGGCGCGGGCGTGCTCATCACCGAGGGCGCGCGCGGCGAGGGCGCCTATCTGGTCAATTCCGAAGGCGAGCGCTTCATGGAGCGCTATGCGCCGTCGGCCAAGGACCTCGCCTCGCGCGACGTAGTCTCGCGCGCCATGACCATCGAGATCCGCGAAGGCCGCGGCGTCGGCCCGAAGAAGGACCACATCCTGCTGCATCTCGACCATCTGGATCCGAAGATCATCGCGGAGCACCTGCCGGGCATCACCGAATCGGCGCGCATCTTCGCCGGCGTCGACGTGACTCGCGAACCGATACCGATCGTGCCGACGGTGCATTACAACATGGGCGGCATCGCCACGAACTATCACGGCGAAGCGCTGATCAAGAAGAACAGCAATCCCGATCACGTCGTGCCCGGCATGATGGCGCTCGGCGAGGCGGCCTGCGTCTCCGTCCACGGCGCCAACCGGCTGGGCTCGAACTCGCTCATCGATCTTGTCGTGTTCGGGCGCGCGGCGGCGCTGCGTTGCGCCGAGACCCTCACCGCCAACGACAAGCATGCCGAACTGCCGAAGGATTCCGCCGAGCGGCCGCTGGCGCGCCTCGACAAATTTCGTCATGCCTCCGGCGGCACCCCCACCGCGCAGTTGCGCGCCAGAATGCAGCAGGTGATGCAGAGCAATTGCGCCGTGTTCCGCACCGGCGAGGTGCTGCAGGAAGGCTCCAAGCTCATTCACGAAGTCTTTGACGGTGTCGCCGACATCCGCGTCAGCGACCGCTCGCTGATCTGGAACTCGGACCTGATCGAGACGCTCGAATTCGTCAATCTGATCGAGCAGGCCGCGGTCACCGTCGATTCGGCGCTCAATCGCACCGAGAGCCGCGGCGCGCACGCGCGCGAAGATTTCCCCGAACGCGACGACAGGAACTGGATGAAGCACACGCTCGCCTGGCTCGATACCAAGACCGGCAAGGTCACCATCGATTACCGGCCGGTGCACGCCTACACGCTGACCAACGACGTCGCCTATATCGAGCCGAAGAAGCGGGTGTATTGAAAGCGAAACGCAATGGTCCAATTTGCGCTGCCGAAGAATTCCAAGATCACCGAGGGCAGGACCTGGCCGCATCCGGCGAACGCGGGCGCCGAGCGCGAATACCGCATCTATCGCTGGAATCCCGACGACGGGCGCAATCCGCGCATCGACACCTATTACGTCGATACCGGCGATTGCGGACCGATGGTCCTCGACGCGCTGATCTGGATCAAGACCAACGTCGACGCCACGCTGACCTTCCGCCGCTCCTGCCGCGAGGGCATCTGCGGCTCTTGCGCGATGAACATCGACGGCACCAATACGCTCGCCTGCACCAAGGCGATGAGCGATATCAGCGGCACGGTGCGCATCTACCCGCTGCCGCATATGCCGGTGGTCAAGGACCTGGTGCCCGACCTCACCAATTTCTATGCCCAGCACGCCTCGATCGAGCCGTGGCTACATACGATCTCACCCACTCCGCGCAAGGAGTGGAAGCAGAGCCACGAGGACCGGCAGAAGCTCGATGGGCTTTATGAATGCATCCTCTGCGCCTGCTGCTCGACCGCCTGCCCGAGCTATTGGTGGAATTCCGACCGCTATCTCGGACCGGCGGCGCTCTTGCAGGCGCAGCGCTGGATCATGGACTCCCGCGACGAGGCGACCGGCGAGCGGCTCGACGCGCTGGAAGATCCGTTCCGGCTCTATCGCTGCCACACCATCATGAACTGCGCCAAGGCCTGCCCCAAGCATCTCAATCCGGCGAAGGCGATTGCCGAGATCAAGCGCATGCTGGTCGAGCGGCAGGTGTGAGGAAAATTTCCCGCTTAGGAGCCTATGCGCAAAGCCGAAGGTCGCAAGCGATCTATAATTATCTCACTGAATAATATAGATTTATTGAGTGTATTCGTCTTAAGGTTTGCGAACAAATAGAGAACATGATATAAGCTCGACATAAGAAAGGCTAACGCGGACTCCGTGGAAAAAGCACGAGCTATTGAATCCTTTCAGTTCTTAGGGGGTATATGGATCAACTCCCAGTTATTGATTCGCTTGTCTGACTCGCTGGACCCGGTGAAACATCTCCACGAGTTTCGTGATCCAATCCATACGTTCATTTCCGTTCGTACGGATGAGCGTCGAGTGATTGACTCTGCTCCGTTTCAAAGGCTTCGCAATATCCATCAACTTGCGATGACTTATCTTGTTTATCCGGGCGCGACGCACAAAAGATTCGAGCATTCATTGGGGGTTATGGAACTCGCTTCCAGAATCTTCGACGTAGTCACAAATCCACAAAATCTTTTGGATGATACTGTACGAAAAATCGTGCCCGACGAAGAGGGAAGGCGATATTGGAAATCAGCGATTCGAATGGCAGCACTTTGCCATGATCTAGGCCATCTACCATTCTCACATGCTGCAGAAAAAGAACTCTTGCCCAATGGATATAACCACGAGCGTTTAACGGTAGATCTTACAAAAGATGCCCGAGATCGAAGTCGACGCCGTCTACTGCGATAAAACGCTACTCGAAGAAGCAATCAAGTGGCGTGATAAAAACAAATTTCGCATTTTGGGACTGAAATAGGAGCGGACGAATGACAAGGCTATCACACACTTTGCGTTATGCCGTTATCCTAGATCTGGCGAAAAAGCTTCGCGCCAAAGGAAGCTGGTGCGGAGAAACACACATTCAGAAGGCTGCATTCATTTTGCAACAAATTTCAAAGTCCAAGCTTGGCTACAAATTCGTGCTTTACAAACACGGTCCATATTCATTCGACTTACGAGATGAATTAACAGCCATGAAAGCATCGGGGATCGTTGAATTCACCTTTCCTCAGAAAGGATATGGCCCTAGCATTAGACTGACAAAGTTCGGTGATAAATTTTACGACGTCAACCGAGAAGAGATTGATAAGTACGAAAAGATAAGCGACTTTGTCGCAAAGTGGTTCGGATCAAGGGATGTTCGCTATTTAGAGCGAGTTGCGACTGCGTATTTCATTACATGTAAGCATGTCCGAGAACCTGTTAGCAGTCGAGCAAAAAGACTTGTCACTCTTAAGCCGCACATAGATTTGTCGGCGGCTGAGGAGGCCGTTCAGATAGTCGATAAAAAAAGGCAAGAAGCAAAAACGCTTGAAAAGCGTGCAGCTTGATTTCTCATCAAGCTCAGAAAATTAACAATCGTGACTGAGGATTCTTTGCCCCAGAATGACGATTACAACTTCAGCTTCCGCTTCCTCTGCCCGAGTGTGCGCAGCCGCAGCGCGTTGAGGCGGATGAAGCCTTCGGCGTCGCGCGGGTCGTAGGCGACCTTGCCGTCTTCGAACGTCACCAAGTCCTGATCGTAGAGCGAATATTTGCTTTCGCGGCCGACCACGCCGACGCTGCCCTTGTAGAGCTTGAGCCGCACCCGGCCGGTCACGAATTTTTGGCTGTGGTCGATCGCCGCCTGCAGCATCTCGCGCTCGGGCGCGAACCAGAAGCCGTAATAGATCAGCTCGGCGTATTTCGGCATCATCTCGTCCTTGAGATGCACGGCGCCGCGGTCGAGCGTGATCTGCTCGATGCCGCGGTGGGCGGCGAGAAGGATGGTGCCGCCCGGCGTCTCGTACATGCCGCGCGATTTCATGCCGACAAAGCGGTTCTCGACCAGATCGAGCCGGCCGATGCCGTGCCGGCGGCCGAGCGCGTTGAGATGCGCGAGCAACGCGGCAGGCGACATGGCCTTGCCGTCCACGGCGACCGCGTCGCCGCGTTCGAAATCGATCGCGACATAAGCGGGCTCGTCCGGCGCCTCCGCCGGATCGACGGTGCGCGAATAGACGTAGTCCGGCACCTCTTCGGCCGGGTCTTCCAACACCTTACCCTCCGACGACGTGTGCAGCAGGTTGGCGTCGGTCGAGAACGGCGCCTCGCCGCGTTTGTCCTTCGCGATCGGAATCTGGTGCTGCTCGGCGAAGGCGACGAGCGACTCGCGCGAGCGGAATTCCCATTCGCGCCACGGCGCAATCACTCTCACGTCGGGTTTGAGCGCATAATAGGCGAGTTCGAAGCGCACCTGATCGTTGCCCTTGCCGGTGGCGCCGTGGGCGACGGCATCGGCGCCGACCTTCTCGGCGATTTCGATTTGCGTCTTGGCGATGAGCGGCCGCGCGATCGCGGTGCCGAGCAGATATTGGCCTTCATAGAGCGCGTTGGCGCGGAACATCGGAAACACGTAGTCGCGCACGAACTCTTCGCGCAAATCCTCGATGAAGATGTTCTGCGGCTTGACGCCGAGCGCGAGCGCCTTTGCCCGCGCCGGCTCGATCTCCCCGCCCTGGGCGAGATCGGCCGTGAAGGTGACGACCTCGCAGCTATAGGTCGTCTGCAGCCATTTGAGGATGATCGAGGTGTCGAGCCCGCCGGAATAGGCCAGCACGACTTTCTTCACGTCGCGCTTCACGTCATGCTGGGGCATCGCGAAATCCTGCGGCTGGAAATCGGCGCGAACTATAGGCGCGTGCCGCGGCGGCGCAAAGCGAGTTCGGACAAGCGCGACTGAAAATGCCCCAACTTTCAGGAAGACTTGCTGCTACGCCCGGCGATCCGCCGCGCCAGTGTCGCCAGCGCCGCGAGCGCCCGGCGCATCGCCCATCCCGCCTGCGCGAGCGGGCGCTCGATCGCCTCATCGGTCAGGCGTGTTCGCCGCCAGCGATAGATCAGGCCGTGCAGCGTCCACGCCACCAGGAACATGAACACGCCGGCGAATGCGACATCGGAGAAAAAGTGCGCTCCGGCAGCCATGCGCAGCGCGCCGATTCCGGCGCCGAAAACGAGCGCGGCACCGTAGGCGAGCGGGCGCCATTGCGGCGGCGTGAGCGCCGCCGGCGCCAGCGTCCAGAACGCGCCGGAGGGCTCCCCGGCGATGAACGAACAATTGTTCGGACACGGGCCGCGCGGATCCCACCAGGGCGTGAAGCGGCTGGCGCCGCCGAACGCAACGATGTCGATCGGACGCGCGCGGCCCCAATGGTTCTTCAGGATGGTATTGGCGAGGACACCGGGACCCAGCGCCAAAGTCACGAGCAGGAACACAGCGGCCCGGCCGCGCATCGGCATGGACCGATGCGGCAGGATCAGTTTGCCGACCAGCGCAACAAAGCCGAGTGCGGCAATCGCGGCGATAAGCCACTCGGCTGCATCGCGGGCAAGAAACACCCAGGGGCGAAGTGTGCCGCTGAACTTGTGAGTGCTCGGGTCGAAGAACAGCGCGGCGAGATCGAGGTCGAGCGGCGGATAAGCGCCGAATAAGATGCCGACCACCGCGGCGGCCGCGAGCGCGACGGCGAGCCCGGTCCGGTTCATGGGAAGGCCATTACTTCCAGGAGCCGGCCTTGCGGCCGGCGAACAGCCAATAGACGAGACCGCCGGCGATGCCGGCGGCGGCGAAAACCTCGCGCTCGCGCGCTAGATAGCTGCCGGGCTCGCCGATATAGCCGGCGAAATCGAGACCGTAAGACAAAGCCAGTGCCAGCACGCCGCCGAACACGCCGTAAACAAGGATGGAGCGCCAGGCAAACCCTTCCGCCAAAGCAATGACGAGCAGCGTCGGCAGCATGGCCACGACGGCGATGATTGCGGCGCCGACGCCGACGATCGGCCACATGGCCGCCGATTGCAGGCCAAGCGCGGTCAGATCGTCCCAGTCCGGCGCCAGCGCGCCGATGGTGAGCACGATCGCGGCGGCGAGGCACGCCAGGACATAGGCGACGATCATCATCACGATGCGGACGATGATGGCCATGGAAGAGTATCAATCCGTCAGCGTCATTGCGCGCAAAGCGAGACGCTCGCGGGCCGAGAGCTTTTCCGTCGCGCTTTTGAGCTGGCCGCAGGCGGCGAGGATGTCGCGCCCGCGCGGCGTGCGCACCGGAGATGCATAGCCGGCATTGAAGATGATTGCGGAGAATTTCTCGATCTGCTCCCACTCGGAGCACTCGTACTTGCTTCCCGGCCAGGGATTGAACGGGATGAGATTGATCTTGGCGGGAATTCCCTTGATGAGGCGCACCAGCGCCCGGGCGTCGGCGAGCGAATCGTTGACTCCTTTGAGCATCACGTATTCGAAGGTGATGCGCCGCGCGTTAGACAGCCCGGGATAGTTGCGGCAGGCCGCGAGCAAGTCGCGCAGCGGATATTTGCGGTTGAGCGGGACAAGCTCGTTGCGCAGCTCGTCGGTGACGGCGTGCAGCGACACCGCGAGCATGACGCCGATCTCCTCGCCGGCGCGCACGATATTGGGCACGACGCCCGAGGTCGACAACGTGATCCGCCGCTTGGAAATGCTCAAGCCGTCGCCGTCGGCCACGACATTGAGGCCGTCGCGCACGGCTTCGAAATTGTACAGCGGTTCGCCCATGCCCATCATGACGACGTTGGATATGAGGCGCTTATCGGCATTGCCGCCGCCCCCTCCCTTTATGCCTTCTCCGTTTGCGGAGGAGTGGAGGGCGGGAGTGGTCCAATCGCCGAGCCGGTCGCGTGCCAGCACCACCTGGCCGACGATCTCGCCCGGCGTGAGATTGCGGACCAACCGCTGCGTGCCGGTGTGGCAGAACGAGCAATTGAGCGTGCAGCCGACCTGGCTCGAAACGCAGAGCGTGCCGCGATCGGTTTCCGGAATATAGACGCATTCGACCTCGTGCGGCCGGCTTTCGATCTCGCCCGGTAGCCGGATGAGCCATTTGCGGGTGCCGTCGAGCGAGACCTGCTCGGCGACGATGTCGGGACGCGCCAGCGTGAAGCGCCGCGCCAATTCCGCGCGCAGCTCCTTCGACAATGTCGTCATTTCGTCGAAGGTTCGCGCACCGCGCACATAGAGCCAATGCCAGATCTGTTGCACGCGCATCCGGCGTTGCCGCTCCGGCACGCCGACGGCGCCGAGCATGTCGGCGAGCACAACGCGCGACAGCCCGATGAGCGAGGGTTTTGCCGGCACGACGTAACGCTCGAGTGGCCGTTTCTCGATGGCCGCAGCCGCGGCAAGGCCCTTTGGCTGGGTTGCGGCAAACGGAACGGTCATGGTCAATCCGTAAGGGGGCGCCGGCGCGTTTTCACGTGCTGCGTCGCTTTGTTCCTCGCAATGACGCGCCTCAGCCATAGATGGGACGGACATTGGCCTTCCAACAGGCTCTGACCGGACGCGAGCTCCGACCCGCCAGCCGATCCTACTGGCATTCCCGTTCGGCGCGGTCGAGGGCCTGGGCGAGACCGCGGAGCGAATAGGTGTCGATCGACCGCGTTCCCCTTGAAGAGATGCCCTTCACCACCGCACTTTGGCCCGCCCGCATGGCCTCGACCATATGCGCCTCTTCCGTCAGGTTCTTGATCCAGGCGCCGTCCTGCTGGGTGTAGAGATCGAACGACGTCGAGCCCACCGCAAGCGTCGCATCGGAATTCGGCTTGAACGGATACCCGATGATGACCGATACCTCGTTGCTCACCTTGTCAGCCGGCCGCGTCGATATGAACATGTAGGACGGATCGCGCGATCGGTGGGGCGGGTCGGTTTCCGAGGACATCGGCTTGGCGACCGCGAAGCAGACCTTCTTTCCGCCGGGAGAGGCGGAATAGGCTCCCCACTCACCGTACTGTCCGAGCAGCGCGGGCTTCGCGCCGCCAGCCGCCCTGCCGGGCGCTACTGCAGCAGGCTTCGACGCCGCGGATTTGTGCCTGGACATTTTTTTGGGTTTGGCCGGCTTTTCCGGGGCGGCAGGGGCGGCGGCCGCCGGGGTCGAGGACTCGGGGGGGGCGGGTTGTTGGGCGAGCGCTGGAACGGTAAATGCCGCCCCAACGAGCAGCGAAAGGACCAGCCATCGTCGATGGATGTTCATCAGGCTTCGCTCATCCGCCCTGGTCTAGAACCAAGCCCTTCGTGTTTAACCGATTTCGGGCGACTAGGGAACGGAATCGGCAACCTGAAAGGCGCGCACCCTTCAAAACCCGACCCTTTCAAAACCCGTATGTTTCGTGGTTATGGATGGTGCTCATGCCGGCGCCCTCGTCGGGCCGGCCAAGAGCCTGACCCGTTGGGCGCGCTCGGTCATGACAACATCACGATGAAAGCCATCCTCTGCACTCATTTCGGTTCGCCCGATCAACTTGAACTGACCGACATCCCGGAACCGACTGCCGGACCGGGCGAGGCCGTCGTGCGGGTGAAGGCCGCCGCGCTCAATTTCTTCGATACGCTGATCATCGCCGGCAAATACCAGCACAAGCCGCCGTTTCCGTTCTCGCCGGCGGCGGAATTCGCCGGCATCGTCGAGCGCGTCGGTCCCGGCATAACCGACTTTGCGCCCGGCGACCGCGTCATCGGCTACATGGGCTTCGGCGCGGCACGCGAAAGCGTCGCCGTGCCGACCGCGCAACTGGTGAAGATGCCGGAAAAACTCGATTTCGAACGCGCGGCCGGTCTCACCGTGATCTACGCCACGACACTCTACGCGCTGCGCGAGCGCGCGGCGCTCAAGGGCGGAGAGACGCTTGTCGTGCTCGGCGCTTCCGGCGGTACCGGGCTCGCCGCGATCGAGATCGGCAAGATCATGGGGGCGCGCGTCATCGCCTGCGCCTCTTCCGACGAAAAGCTCGCCTTCGCGCGATCGCACGGGGCCGACGAAACGGTGAACTACGCCCGCGAGGACCTGCGCGACGCGCTGAAGCGGCTTGGCGGCGCGCGCGGTATCGACGTGATCTACGATCCGGTCGGCGGCCCTTACGCCGAGCCCGCCGTGCGTTCGCTCGGCTGGGAGGGCCGCTATCTCGTGGTCGGCTTCGCCGCCGGCGAGATACCGAAGCTCCCGCTCAATCTCGTGCTGCTCAAGAGCTGCGACGTCCGCGGCGTACTCTGGGGCGCATGGGCGCTGCGCGAGCCGCAAGCCCAACGCGCGCTGATGAACGACATCGTGCGCTGGTGCGCCGAAGGCAGGCTCAGCGCGCACGTGCACGCGGTCTATGCGCTCCATGAGATCGCAACGGCGCTCAAGGCCATCGCCGGCCGCAAGGTCATGGGTAAGATCGTGCTGCGGCCGTGATCACGCTTCCTCGCGCAGGCGCGCGAGGATACGCTGCGCCGCGGCGCGATGGTCCGGCGTGATATGGGAGGCGACGAGCTTGATGGCGGTGGCGAGAACCGCGGCATCGTCGGTGTAGCCGATCACCGGCAGCACATCGGGAATGACGTCCGTCGGCAGCACGAAATAGGCGAGTGCGCCGAGAAGCGCCGCCTTCACGTGCAGCGGCGTTTGCCGATCGAACGCGCAATAATGAGCGGCGATCAAATCCTCGGCGAAAGGCAGCCGTGCCGCAAGCCGCCGCAGCTTGCGCCAAAACCCGCGCCGAACTTCTTGCTCGTCGGCGGCCATACGACGCGCCAGCGCCTCGGCGTCCTGCCATGACGCGCTATCGTGCCTGAAGGACATCAAATCCCCTCCACCCTCAATGGAATCGCATGGTTGGTGCAAGCCTCGTCTTGAAAGGCGGCATCCGCAAGGCAGAAGGCGTGTTCAAGCCGATTGGCGCAGCGGCGACGCGGCTTCGTGGGCCGTCGCCACCGGCGTCCGTTCACGTCCATGCGCCGAATAGAACGAGGCGTTCTGTTGGCCACGCAGCGCCTCGCGCGAGAACTGGATGAGGTGATAAGCGGCGAACCCCACGCCGAGCAACGCATCGATCTGACCGCGGCGCAAAGCGCGCCGGGCGACACGCCAAAACGGTCGCCGATAATCGGCCAACAGCCCGACGCGAAACGCGACATTGAAAGCCAGTACCAACGCCCGCCGCAGATTGGCGATGGTGAGCCGGCCGCGCGCCGGCCCGGCCGTGCGGTTCGCATAAGTCGCATCGACCTGATGGACAAAGCGCGCGAACAGGCGTTCGGGATCGTAGGCATAGGCGACGCAGCGCCGCCACGTCGCCACCACCTCGTCGTAGGGCCGCAGAAACCGCACGTTGCTTTCGAGCCCGGTGTCGTCGGCGATCAAGCGGCCTTCGCACTTGAGGCGATCCCACAGCGGTGTCCGCGGCAGCGCCTGCAAAAGGTTGATCGTGAGAATCGGCACCTGCGAGAGATCGATGAAGGTCTTGAGCCGGCTCTCGCTGTCGGCCGTGTCGGTGTCGAGGCCCAGAATAATGCCCGACGTCACCTCCAGCCCGTAGGAGTTGAGCGTCTTGATAGCCTCCAGCATGGGCAGCGTCGCATTTTGATCCTTGCGCATGGCCTTGAGCGCATCGACCTCCGGGGTCTCGATCCCGACGAAGACCGTGACGAATTGCGCCTCGCGCATGAGCGCGAGGATCTCGCGCTGCTTGGCGAGGTTGAGCGTGGCCTCGCAGGCGAATTGCAGCGGATAACCGTGCTGGCGTTGCCAGGAGATGAGATGCGGCAGCATCTCGCGCGCCGCCTTGCGGTTACCGATGAAATTGTCGTCGACGAAATAGACGAGCGGCGGATGGCCCGGCTGTGCCAGCATGGCGTCGAGCTCGGCGATGATCTGTTCCGGCGTCTTCAGCCGCGGCTGGCGGCCATAGAGCGCGGGAATGTCGCAGAACTCGCAGCGATAAGGGCAGCCGCTGGAGAATTGCAGACTGCCGAGGAGATAGCGGTCCAGCCGAATAAGGTCATAGGCGGGAAGCGGAAAGTCGCACAGCGGCAGGCGCTCCCTGGTCTCGAACCGCACCTGCGCAGGCGGAGCCGCCACGCTGTCGTCGAGGCAAGCGATGAGGGCGTCAGTGCTGTCGCCGATTTCGCCGATGTGGAGATAATCGAATTCCGGATAGAGTTCGGGAGCGCCGGAGACCGAGGCGCCGCCCAAGACGGCAATCTTGCCGGCCGCGTGCGTGCGCGCGGCGATATTGTGAATCTGCGGTGCCTGGACATGCATGCCGCTGGCGAAGACGACATCGGCCCAGGCGAAATCGGCCGCGCTCGCCCGGGATATATTCTCGTCGATGAAGCGGACCGGCCATGACGCCGGCAGGTAAGCCGTGATCAGCAGCAGTCCCTGCGGCGGCATGAAGGCGCGCACCCGTCCCATCAGGCGATAGGCGTGGGAAAACGTGCCGAACGACGGCGTATAGGCCGGAAAGATGCAGAGCACCCGCCGTTGGCTGGCAGTCGGCAACGTACAGCGCATGATTCCCCGTCCCACAAACCCGCAGCTTCAGGCGGCGGCTTGAGACTAACCGAGATTCCGGCGTCCGTCCTCCTCCGTTTTGGCGACGTTGCGTCCGGATTTTGCCTGATTATATTCCGGGCCGATGTGCGGGCCCTTCGGGGCCCGCAACGGTTTAACATGACCCGCACATGAAACTTCGCAACATCGCCATCATCGCCCACGTCGACCATGGCAAGACCACCCTGATCGACCGCCTGCTGCAGCAATCGGGCGCTTTCCGCGAGAATCAGCGGGTCGCCGAGCGGGCGCTCGATTCGAACGACCTCGAACGCGAACGAGGCATCACCATCCTGTCCAAGGTGACCTCGATCCTGTGGCAGGACACACGCATCAACATCGTCGATACGCCCGGCCACGCCGATTTCGGCGGCGAGGTCGAGCGCATCCTCAACATGGTGGACGGCGCGCTGGTGCTGGTCGATGCCGCCGAGGGCCCGCTACCGCAGACCAAATTCGTGGTCACCAAGGCGCTCGAAGTGGGATTGAAACCGATCGTTGTCATCAACAAGGTCGATCGGCCGGACGCCCGCCCCACCCAAGTCGCCAACGAGGTTTTCGATCTGTTCGCCGCACTCGACGCGACCGAGGAGCAACTCGATTTTCCCATCCTTTACGGCTCAACCAAGCAAGGCTGGATGGCGGCCGGGCCCGGCGGACCCAAGGACCGGGGCATGGCGCCGTTGGTCGAACTGGTGATCCGCCACGTGGCGGCGCCGCAGGTCGAGGACGGGCCGTTCCGCATGCTGGGGACGATTCTCGAAGCCAATCCCTATCTCGGCCGTATCGTCACCGGCCGTATCACCTCGGGCGCGGTGAAAGCCAACCAGACCATCAAGGTCCTCGATCGCAACGGCAACCTGATCGAGGAAGGGCGGGTGACGAAAGTCCTCGCCTTCCGCGGCCTGGAGCGGGCGCCAATCGAGGAGGGCTCGGCCGGCGACATTGTCGCCATCGCCGGCCTGCCGCAGGCGACCGTCGCCCATACGCTTTGCGCGGTGGAGGTCTTTGCGCCGCTGCCGGCGCAGCCGATCGATCCGCCTACCCTCGCCATGATCTTCCGCATCAACGATTCCCCGCTCGCCGGCACCGAAGGCGACAAGGTGCAAAGCCGGGTGATCCGCGAGCGGCTCCTGCGCGAGGCCGAGGGCAATGTCGCGCTGCGGATTTCCGAGGCGGCGGACAAGGACTCCATCGAGGTCGCCGGCCGCGGCGAATTGCAGCTCGGCATCCTGATCGAAACCATGCG
>JASHRY010000039.1 GCA_030037105.1 Xanthobacteraceae bacterium | reverse complement strand
TTCACGTCGCTCTGCGCCAGCGCCAGCTCGCCGCCGGCGGCGACGCGAATCTGCTCCACGACGAGGTCGATATCGGTGATCATCTCGGTCACCGGATGCTCGACCTGAATGCGGGTGTTCATCTCGATGAAGTTGAACTTGCCGTCCTCGTAAAGGAACTCGACCGTGCCGGCGCCGAGATATTTGATGGCGCGCATGGCGCGCGCCACCGTTTCGCCGATTTGGTCGCGGGCGGCGGTGTTGAGCGCCGGCGAGGGGCCTTCCTCCCAGACTTTCTGGTGACGACGTTGCAGCGAGCAGTCGCGTTCGCCGAGATGGACGGCGCGTCCCTTGCCGTCGCCGAGAACCTGGATTTCGACATGGCGCGGTCGAGCGAGATATTTTTCGAGATAGAGGGTGTCGTCGCCGAAGGCGGCCTTGGCCTCGGCGCGCGCCAAGGCCAGCGCCGGACCGAGTTCGCTTTCGCTGCGCACGACTTTCATGCCGCGGCCGCCGCCGCCGGCCGCGGCCTTAAGCATAACCGGGAAGCCGATGTCGCGCGCCAATCGTCCGGCCTCGGCGTCGGAGCCGACGCTTTCCGTCGAGCCCGGGACAATCGGAATGCCGAGCTCAACGGCCGCGCGCTTGGCCGCGATCTTATCGCCCATCAGGCGGATATGCTCGGGACGGGGGCCGATGAAGTGCACGTTGTGCTCGGCGAGAATTTCGGCGAAACGCGCATTCTCGGCGAGAAAGCCATAGCCCGGATGGACCGCGTCGGCGCCGGTGATCTCGCAAGCGGCGAGCAGAGCCGGAATGTTCAAGTAGCTGTCCTTGGGCGCCGGCGGGCCGATGCAGACGCTCTCGTCGGCGAGCCGCACATGCATGGCGTCTTCGTCTGCCGTGGAGTGCACCGCCACCGTCGCGATGCCAAGCTCCTTGCACGCCCGCAACACGCGCAGCGCGATTTCTCCACGGTTGGCGATGAGGATTTTGTCGAACATCGTGGCAGCTTTGGGCGGCGAATGGCGAAGAGAAGAGATGGCGAATGGCGAGTAGTGAACAGTGAGCGTCAGATGACAGATTATCTCCTCTATCGCTATTCACCATTTGCCATTCGCTCACTCGATGATCATCAGCGGCTCGCCGTATTCGACCGGTTGGCCGTCCTCGACCAGAATCTGGGTCACCGTGCCGGAGCGCGGCGCGGAAACCTGGTTCATCGTTTTCATCGCCTCGATGATGATCAGCGTCTCGCCGGTCTTGACCTGTCCGCCAATCTCGACAAACGGCCGCGCGCCCGGCGCCGGGCCGAGATAGGCCGTGCCGACCATCGGCGAGGCGACAAGGCCCGGATGCTGCGTCGGGTCCATCGGTACGGTGGCCGGCGCCGTCGCGCCCGCCGCCGGCACGCCGGCGGGTGCGTCCGCAGGCCGGATCCGCGCCTGAGGCGCATAGAGATTTCGGGCAACGCGAATCGACATCCCGGCCCGTTGCACTTCGATTTCGCTGAGGCCGGTTTCGTCGAGCAGCTTCGCCAAATCGCGGATCGCGTCATGATCGATCGTGGGCGTCTTCGGCATCGACGGGCTCCCGGGCTTGCGCGCCACGATCAATTCTTGGCGTCGATCATAGCGGCGAGGCCGGTGATGGCGAGCGCATAGCCGTCGATGCCGAAGCCGCATATGACGGCGCGCGCGGCTTGCGAGACATAGGAGCGTCGGCGAAACGGCTCGCGCGCATGGATGTTGCTGACGTGGACCTCGATCACCGGCGCCGCCAATGCGAGAAGCGCGTCAAGGATGGCAACGGAGGTGTGCGTGTATCCGGCCGGGTTGATGACCAGTCCCGCGGCCTGCTCGGCGCCCGCCTCGTGGATCCAGTCGATGATTTCGCCCTCGTGGTTGGACTGCCGGAAATCAACGGCCAGCCCGTATCGTTCCGCCGTGGCGCGGCAGAGCTTCTCGGCGTCGGCGAGCGTCGCGCCGCCGTAAATCTCCGGCTCGCGCGTGCCGAGCAGATTGAGGTTCGGTCCATTAAGGACATAGACGGTCTTCGACATTTTCGCGAACTGTATCCGGCTGTCACCGCCGCGGACGAGCGCCCGTTGCGCCGGGTCTGTTTATAGGGAAGGTGCCCGCAAAGGGGAAGCCGGGCGCACCGGACCTATCTGGCCGAATGCGATGCCTCAGCCGGATAAAGCCTTCTCCCGGAAACCGGGGGAGGGGATTGAAGAGCCCTGCAAGGATACACTTGAAGGATAACAGGGGCGACGACGGCTATTTGCGCACGGCCTCGATTTTCTGCTTCAGCGCGTCGAGCCCGACAGCGCCGACCACGACTTCGTCGCCGACCACATAGGTCGGGGTGCCGCTCACGCCGATTGCGTCGGCAAGCTTCATGCTCTCGTCGATCGTCTTCTTTACTTCGGGGCTGCCCATGTCCTTCACGATTCGCGCCATGTCGAAGCCGACCTCCTTGGCGACCGCGAGCGCGCGCGCCCCGTCGGCCGGGCCGCGCCCGCCCAGCAGCTTCTGGTGGAATTGGATGTACTTCTTGCCGGTCGTGTCCTGCATGCGTGCGGCGACCGCGACCCGGGCGGCTTCGACCGAGCCCTCGCCGAGGACCGGGAATTCCTTGAGGACGAATTTGAGATTGAGGTCGGTCTTCAAAAGAGTGAGCATATCGGGCAAAGCGCGCTTGCAGAAGGCGCAGTTGTAATCGAAGAACTCGACCATCGTGACGTTGCCGTGCGGATTGCCAAGCACGACCTGGTGGGGCGAGCTGAACAGCGCCGCGCTATTGTCCTTGACCGCCTGGCGATGCTTTTCGGCCTCGGCCGCCTGCTGACGTTTGTCCAGCTCCGTCATCGCATCCTGCAAGACTTCCGGGTGCTGCAGCAGGTAGTCCTTGACGATGGTTTCGATTTCACCGCGCTGCTCGGCGGAGAACGGTTCCGCTTGAACGGAGGTGGCGGCCGGCAATGCCAGGAGCATCATGGCTGCGAGCAGCATTGCCGTGCGCGGGCTCGACTTCATCGCGGCGATCCTTTTCCGATCATTGACTGATTCCGAAGAGGCTGTGCTTCACGTTCTTGTTAAGGGCGACGATGTCGTCGGCTTTGACCCAGCCCGGCGATCCAATCGGAAACCGTGTCTTGGCCCGCGCCGCGAGTTGGCGCGCGGTCCTGTTGTCCCCGCGCGCCGAAGCAGCCTGCGCCGAGGCAAGATCGGCATCGGCGAGGTCGTTCTTGCGCGCGTAGGCCATGGCAAGCTGCTCATAGGCATCGGTGGAATCGGGCTCTTGGATGAGGGCCGTACGCAGAAGCGGGATCGCTTCTTCCGCCATCTTGGCGTTGTTGGTGGCGATGAGCGCCTTCCCCAGCATGATCTGAATGAGGGCGGGACTGGGCGCGAGCTGAACGGCGCGGCGCAGGGGCGCGATCGCTTCCGCCGGATATCCGGCTTCGAGCAACGCCTGGCCTTTGAGCTCGTAGAAATACGGATAGCTCGGCATCGACTCGATCAATGAGTCGATCTGCGCGACGGCGGAACGCAAATCGCCGAACCGATAGGTGGAGATGGCGCGCGCATAACGGGCGGGCATGCTGGTGTCGGTTAATGGATAGCGCCGCAGCACAGTCTCCGGCCGGTCGGTGAACCCGTAAAGCTTCGCCCGCATCATGTCGTGGCGGAATTGCAGTTCGGGCGGATCCTTCTTGTCCCAATATGGGGTCTTTACCAACTCCTCCAGCGCCGCCATGCGCTCGGCGGGCATGGGGTGGTTCTGCACGTAGGGATCGATGTATTTCGCCGAGAACATCATCTCATCGGCGAAACGCTTGAACGTGTCGTACATGCCCTTGGCCGACTGGTGGGTCATGGTCAGGAAGCGCACGGCGGCGCGGTCGGCTTGCTCCTCTTGCGCGCGCTGGTAGGCCAGGAGCGAGTGTTCGATGTACGACTGCGGCGCCATCATCGCCGCCGCGCCGACATTGGCGGCGTCTATGCTGTTGGAGCGCGCGCTCGCGATCATGGCGCCGGCGCCGAGCAGCATGGCGACGATCGCGCCGGTCTGCGCGTTGGCGAGTTCCTGGCGCATCTTCGACAGGTGTCCGCCGACGATGTGTCCGCATTCGTGCGCGAAGACGCCGATGAGCTGATTGGGCGTGGTCGCTTGCTTGAGCGCGCCGGTAAAGATGAAAATGTGGTGCGCGTCCATGACGAACGCGTTGAACACATTCTGGTTGATGATCACAACCCGCACGTTTTGCTGGCTCAGGCCGGCCGCGCGGAAAATCGGCCGCGTGTAGTCGCGCAGGAGCTGTTCGATTTCCGCATCCCGAATCGTCTGGATGTTGCCGGCCGACGACTGCGCCCGCGCCGGGACGCTCCCCAGCGTGACCGCGGCAAGTGCGGCAAGCGCGAGCGCGCGCGATGCTGGCCTCACCGGGCGCGCCTTGCTAGGAGGTTTGACGACGGTCATGTCGGACAACGTCTGTCCCTCGGGCCGGAATCGAGGTTATGGATGGAACCGGTTACGGTCAACACAGGACCGCCGCATTGCGGAATGAAGCCCCAGGGCGTCACGAAACCCGGCGAATGCGGCAGCACCGGGGCGGCTCTCTGCGGACGGCCATGGAACGTCAAGGCGGCGTGATGCTTGAGAGGGCCAGAGATCTGCTGCAACCGTCCGCCCGCAGCGCCGTGCCGCCGTTCATGGTCATGGACGTCGTGGCGGCGGCGGCGCGCCTCGAGGCGCAGGGTCGCCGGATTATTCACATGGAAGTCGGCCAGCCGGCGGCGGGCGCGCCAACAAACGCCATCGCCGCGGCGCGCGCGGCGCTTTCCTCCGCCTCTCTCGGCTACACCGAAACTTTGGGCATTGCTTCGCTGCGCCGGCGCATCGCGCGGGCCTATGCCGAATGGCGCGGCCTCGATATCGATCCGGCGCGTATCGTCGTCACCACCGGCTCGTCGGCCGGATTCATTCTGGCGTTTCTCGCCGCCTTCGAAGCGGGGGATCGCGTGGCGGTGGCGCTGCCGGGCTATCCGCCCTACCGGCATATCCTCACGGCGCTCGGCTGCGAGCCGGTGGGGATCGAGACGGCCGCGCCGACGCGATGGTCGATCGCCGGCGAAGCGCTGATCGCGCATCACCGCGCGCGCCCGCTCAAGGGCCTGGTGGTCGGCTCGCCCGCCAATCCCACCGGCACGATGATGACCGCCCGGGCGCTCGCCGATCTGATCCACTGCGCCGAAGATGCCGGCATCGTCGTCATCTCCGACGAGATTTATCACGGCCTCGATTACGCCTTTGCCGCCGAGTGCGCGGCGCGCATCTCGTCCGAGGCCATCATCATCAACTCGTTCTCCAAATATTTCTGCATGACCGGATGGCGAATCGGCTGGATGGTGGTGCCGCCGTCCCTGGTGCGGGCGGTCGAGCGGCTGCAGCAGAACCTCGCCATCTCGGTGCCCACCCTGTCGCAAATCGCGGCCGAAGCCGCCTTCGAGGGGCGCGCGGAGCTGGAAAAGGTGCGACGGGGCTATGAGGAGAACCGGCGCATCCTGCTCGACGGCCTGCCGCGCGCGGGCATCGATTCGTTCCTGCCGGCCGACGGCGCGTTCTATCTTTATGCCGATGTGTCGCGATTCTCGACCGACAGCTTTGCATTCGCGACGCGCATGCTGGAAGAGGCCGGCGTGGCGGCGACGCCCGGAGTGGATTTCGATCCCCGGCGCGGACGCAATTTCCTGCGTCTGTGCTACGCCGGCGCGGGCGAGGAAATGTACGAAGCGATCGAGCGAATCGGCCATTGGCTGCAACGGGGTGCGATTTGAATGAGGTCGGCGGTCTCCGCGCAAGGTGAAGACGGCGGGGATCGTTGAGCCGGAGCTTGGGATGTTCTTCATCGCCTCAAAGATTCTCGGTTTCTTCGCGTTGCCGTCCAATTTTTTGATTGCGATCGGGCTGGTCGGCCTTGTTTTGCTGTTGACGCGCTTCCGGCGGCTCGCAAGTTGGCTCATCGTGACCAGCCTCGTGCTCATCGCGTTCGCCGGATTGTCGCCGCTCGGCAACGCGCTGATCCTGCCGCTGGAGCAGCGCTTCCCGCCCTGGGATGCTGCGCGCGGGGCACCTGACGGCATCGTCGTGCTCGGCGGCGCGATCTCGCCCGACATATCGGCGGCGCGTGGCGTGGTGGCGCTCGGCGAAGCGGCGGAGCGCATCACCGTCGTCGCCGAATTGGCGCGCCGATACCCGAACGCGCGCATCATCTTTGCCGGCGGCAGCAATGCCGTGTTTTTCGATGAAGGCGCCGAGGCTCCCTTCGCCGTCCGGCAATTGGAGGCGCTCGGCGTCGCCCACGATCGCATCACCGCCGAGGAGCAGTCACGCGACACGATCGAGAACGCGGTATTCTCCCGCCTCCTCGCCAATCCGAAGCCGGGCGAGCGATGGCTGCTGGTGACGTCGGCCTTTCACATGCCGCGCGCCATGGCGGCATTCAGGGCGGCCGGCTTTGCCGTCGAAGCTTATCCGGTCGACTGGCGCACGCGCGGGCCGATCGACGCGGTGCGGCCGTTCGCTTCGCTCGCCGCCGGCTTGGGCCAGACCGACATTGCCGTTCACGAATGGGTGGGCCTCCTCGTCTATCGATTGACCGGCAAGACGGCCGAATTGTTCCCCGGCCCCTGATCCACGCCGATCGATCGGCCCGTAACGACGGCACGGTCTCGGCAATTAACCGATCCTTTACTTTGTCACCGAATGTTCGCCGTTCCCGGCGCATAAGTCATTCGATTTTGCGCCGTCGGCTCCGTTGCTGCGCGCTTGCGCGACGGTCGTGCCGAAGTCCCTCGGAGGCAGACGATGATGTCAACCGAGATGCCTGCCGCGCTGGCGAGCGACGCCGCTGGCGTTGAGGCCGAGCCGCAGGCGGCGGCGGGCGCGCGGATCGAAACCGCGCTTGCCGTGCTGTTCGCCGTGGCGGCAATCCTCTTTGCGTCCTTTCTCGCCGTCGTGACCAGCCTTGTGTAAGGCCGCGCCGATTGCGCGGCCGCGACTGGCGTGTTCAACTCTCGTGACGTGAAACTGCGCGCGAGGTCGGGACGATCATGGGGCTTCGGCTGGTCATCGGCAACAAGAACTATTCCTCCTGGTCGTTCCGGCCATGGCTGGCGATGAAGGTCGCCGGGATGCCATTCGAGGAAACGCTGATTCCGTTCGTCGCGCCTGACTTCAAGGCGCGGGTGACGGCGTTGAACGGCGCCGGCAAGGTGCCGGTGCTCGTTGATGGCGACACGCGCGTTTGGGAATCGTTGGCGATTCTTGAATATTTGGCCGAGAAATTCCCCGCGGCCGGCTTGTGGCCGGAGCATCCGCCGGCGCGGGCTCACGCGCGCGCGACCGCGGCGGAAATGCACGCCGGCTTTCCGGGGCTGCGGCAGCAATTGCCGATGAATGTCCGGCGGCCGGTGAAGCCGCGCGCGCTCGGGAACGACGCGGCCGGCGACGTTGCACGCATCGATGCGATCTGGAGCGAATGCCGCGGCCGTTTCGGCGCCAATGGGCCGTTTCTTTATGGGCCGTTCGGGGCAGCCGATGCCATGTACGCCCCGGTGGTCTGGCGCTTTTATACCTACGCGGTCGAGGTGAGTGCCGCGGCCCGCGATTATATGCGCGCGCTCATGGCGCTGCCGGCGTGGAGCGAATGGCGTGAGGCCGCGCGTCGCGAGCCGTGGGTGGTTCCTCACGACGAGGTCGACTGGCCCGAAGTGCCGCGCGACTGAATTCGAGCATGACCCGGAAAAGTAGCGACCGGTTTTCCGAAAAGATCATGCTCCACCAAGAATCTGGAGCGCGATCCGATCAATGCGATCGGATTGCGCTTGAGGCGAGGCGTTGTTCGAGCTCGCGCAGCCACGGCCGCTGATAGGCGAGAATCTTGATCGCGGCGATCGGCAGCGTGAAATAGGCGATGCGGTCGATCTCCGGGAAGCGCTGGCGCCGTCCCGACCTCGGCGGCCACTCGATCTCGAAGGTGTTGCTGGCGAACGATGAGAGGTCAAAATCCGCTGCGAATGCCCATGCGTGCACCGCCTTGCCGCTTGTCTGCTTGACCGTTGTCAACGGCATGAAGGGTCCCGCGGCGGCGAGGTTGGTCTCTTCGCTGAATTCGCGTTGCGCCGTAGCCAGGAGATCGGCGCCCGGTTCGACGAGTCCCTTGGGAATGGTCCACGCGGCATCGTCTTTCTTTGCCCAGAAAGGCCCGCCCGGATGCGCGAGCAGGACCTCGATCGCGTTCCTGCGGCGGAACGCGAGAAGACCGGCGCTGATCTCAGCACTGCGACGCATCCGACCAATTTACCGTTAAACTGCGGCTCTCTACCGCAGGTCTTGCCAAATAGGCCGTGGTCTGCATGATTTTGTCACGATTGCGCCCACAATGCCGACTTCCTCGCTCGGCTCGTCGCGTGAGCCGTGGGAGGGGCGCTGAGCCATTTTCTGCACGGGAGCCAACATCAATGCGATATCGGTTTATCGCCGCTGCAGTCGCTTTTGCCGCTGTCGCGGCGTTGCTTGTACCCATTGCCAAGGCCGACGACACCCCCAAGGATATCAAAGGTCTTTACCTCCTGAGCGACTACCCGGCAGTCACGTTGCGGCCGGGCGAGACATCCTCGATCAATCTGCGGCTGCAGAATTACAACTCGGCGCCCGAACGGCTGAATTTGTCGGTCTCCGGCGTTCCGTCCGGTTGGACGGCGACGCTCATGGGCGGCGGCCAGCCGGTCGCCGCCGCGATGCCATCGACCAATAGCAGCGTTTCGCTCGAATTGCGGCTCGACGTGCCGAAGAATGCAACCGAAGGGACGCAAACCCTTACCGTCGCCGCCGCCGGAGCCTCGACCAAGGTGGAGCTGCCGATCGCGGTCACGCTCGCCAAGGATCTGCCGGCCAAGTTGACGCTGACGCCGCAGCTTCCGGAATTGCGCGGTACATCGAAGTCGAGCTTCGAGTATCAGCTCACCATCAAGAACGACAGCGGTAAGAAACTCACCGTGAGCCTCGCCGCCCGGGTGCCGGAGAATTTCGACGCCTCGTTCACCGAGCAATACGGCAGCCAGGAGCTCAACGCGGTTCCGGTCGATGCCGGCCAGACCAAGGACGTGAAGCTCAAAGTGACCCCGCCGAACACCGCGGCGGCCGGGAGCTACAAGGTGGTCGCACGCGTCGGCGCCGAGGACGCTTCGGCGACGGCCGACCTGACGATGGATATCACCGGCCAGCCCAGGCTCGACATCAGCGGGCGTGAGGGCCTCGTCTCCACGCGCGCTTCGGCCGGCAAGGAGACTTCGGTGCCGGTCGTGATCACCAATACCGGCACTGCGCCGGCCGATGACGTCGAGCTCGACAGCTCGGCGCCGAACGGATGGAAGATCACTTTCAATCCGAAGACGGTCGATCATATTGCGCCGAACGCAAACAAGGAGGTGCAGGCGCTGATCACGCCGACCGACAAGGCGATCGCCGGCGATTACGTGACGACCATCCGCGCCTCCACCCGCGGCGAATCCGCATCGACGACCTTCCGCGTGACGGTGACGACTTCGACCATGTGGGGCATCGCCGGGGTCGGCATCATCGGCATTGCGCTCTTGGTCATGGTCGGTGCGGTGGCAAGGTTCGGCCGCCGATGAACGAGGACACTGTCATCGAGGCCAAGAGCCTCACCAAGACGTACGGGTCCGCGGTCGCCGTCGATAAAATTTCGTTCGACGTCGGGCGCGGTGAAATTTTCGGCCTGCTCGGACCGAATGGCGCCGGCAAGACCACGACGATCCTGATGCTGCTCGGTCTCACCGACATCTCGGCCGGCGAGGTGAGCGTGCTCGGATTCAATCCCGCGCGCGAGCCGCTCTCGGTCAAGCGTCGGGTCGGCTATATGCCCGATACCGTGGGCTTTTATGACAATCTCACCGCCGCCGACAATTTGCGTTACACGGCGCGGCTGATCGGCTTCAAACCGATGGACCGCGAAAAGCGGATT
>JASHRY010000003.1 GCA_030037105.1 Xanthobacteraceae bacterium | reverse complement strand
GTTCGGCTTGAAGGTGCCGTTCGGCGTGTCGTAGCCCGCCCGTCCGGTCGATACCGGCCATACATAGCGCTGCGTGCCGTCGACCGAGACCACCATGCGCTGCGTGCTCTTGTCGATGTTGACCACGATATTGGCGTGCGCTGGCGCGGCCAACGGCAGCACCAGCGCCGTGACAAGGAACAAGGCGGGAAGGAGGGTGACGGGACGCATGTTTGACACCTGATGGGACGGGCAGGGAGCGCCCGATCATGAAAAGTCTCACGTGTCGATTTGGTTCAATCAAGACCGTAGCGAAGCCGCGGGACAAAATGGTGAATGAAATGCGGCGATATTAGTGCGCGCGGCCTCCTCAGTTTTCACGATTTTGTGGACGCCGTGGACCGGGCGCTTCGCGGCGTATTCACGGACGGTGGTTATGGATTCCGGACTCCGACGCGCTACAGCACCTTGCCGGGATTGAGGATGCCTTTCGGATCGAGCAGGCGCTTGAGACCGCGCATGAGATCAAGCGCGACCGGATCCTTCACCGCGGGCAAAATGTCGCGCTTCATCACGCCGATGCCGTGCTCGGCCGAGATCGAACCGCCGTACCTCTTCACCACCGCGAAGACGGCGGCGTTTACCTCGTTCCAGCGCTTGAGAAACTCCGCCTTGTCGGCGCCGACCGGCTGCGTCACGTTGTAGTGGATGTTGCCGTCGCCGAGATGGCCGAAGGGCAGCGGCTGCGCGCCGGGGATGAGCGCGGCGACGGCAGCGTCCGCCTCATTGAGGAAGGCAGGCACCGCCGCGAGCGGTACCGAAACGTCGTGCTTGATCGAGCCGCCGGCATAGCGTTGCGCCTCGCCGAACATGTCGCGGATGCGCCAGAACGCCTTTGCCTGTTCCAGGCTGTCGGCGATCGTCGCGTCGGCGATGAGCCGGCGCTGCCAACCCTCTTTGAGTATGTCCTCCATTATCTCTCGCAGGCCGCGCGCGGCCTGCGCCGAGAGCTCGACGAGCACGTACCAGGGATGCGCCGCCGCCAGCGGATCGCGGCAGCCGGGCGCATGCCGCAATACGACTTCGACGCCGGCGCGCGACATCAGTTCGAAGCTGGTAAGGCCACCGGCGGCGGCTCTGGCGGCGGCGACGTCGAGAAGCCGCAGCGCCGCCTCCGGCGAGGGTACGCCGACGAAGGCGGTCTCGACCGCGTGCGGCCGCGGCAGCAGGCGCAGCACCGCCGCGGTGATCACGCCAAGCGTTCCTTCAGCGCCGATGAACAGGTTCTTCAGATCGTAACCGGTATTGTCCTTCTTCAGCTTGTTGAGGTCGTTGAGGATGCGCCCGTCGGCGAGCACCACCTCGATGCCGAGCGCGTGTGCGCGCGCGCTGCCATAGGCGAGCGCCGCGGTGCCCCCGGCGTTGGTGGCAAGGTTGCCGCCGACGGTGCAGGTGCCTTCCGACGGCAGCAATTGCGGATAGAGCCGGTCGACCGCGGTGGCGGCTTCGCGCGCCCGCTGCAAAGTGACGCCGGCCTCGCAGGTCATGGTGTTGGAGGTCGGATCGACCTCGCGGATGCGGTCGAGCCGGTTGAGCGAGAGCACGATCTCGTTGTTGAGCGGAATTTGCCCGCCGACGAGCCCGGTATTGCCGCCCTGCGGCACGATCGGCGTTCCCGTCTCGTCGGCAAGCTTGAGAATCCGCGCCACCTCGGCGACGGAGTGGGGCCGCAGCACCATCGGCGTGCGGCCGCGATAGCGGTCGCGCATCTCGACGACATAGGGCGCCTGCATCGGCGGATCGGTGATGGCGTACTTCTCGCCGACGATGGCCGCGAAGCGCGCCAGCAGCGACGGGTCGAGATTGGCGGAAGACTTGTCGAGCATTACGGTGCGTCCATCAGGTGGGTCTTGGCGTTCCACGGATCGTACACTACCACAAGCCTCACCGCCGCCCTGCCGCCCGCCGCAGCCGATCGTTGATAGCTTCGCCGAGACCATCGCCGGGGATCGGCATGACCGCGATCGCGCTTGCCTCTGCGGCGTCGAGCGCGCGCAGGTGCGAGAACAGATTGGCCGCCGCCTCGATGAGATCGCCGCGCCTGGAGAGGTTGAGCACGCGCTTTGCGCGCTCGACGCCCTCGACCGGCGTTGCGCCGAAAGCGAGCAAAGCTTCGCCCGCCTCGACGCGACGGGCATTGCGCCGCAGCGGCGTGCGCGGCGCGTAATGCGCGGCAAGCATGCCCGGCGCGAGCGGGGGGGCGTCGGCGCCGGCAAGCCCGGACGATGGAGCGGCGAGCTTTCGCCCGAGCGTGCGCTCGATTGCTGCCCGCGGCAGGCCGCCGGGCCGCAGCAGCAGCGGCTCGCCGAGACAGGCGACGATGGTCGACTCGACGCCGACCGGCGTGGCGCCGTCATCGATGATGAGATCGATGCGGCCGCCCAGATCGGCGAGCACGTGGGCCGCCGTGGTCGGCGAGACATGGCCGGAACGATTGGCCGACGGCGCGACCACAGGTTGGCCGAAGGCGGCCAGGATGGCGCGGGCCACTTTGTGGTCGGGAACGCGCACGGCGATGCTCTCGAGGCCGGCGGTCGCCAGCTCGGCGACTGGACACGTCGCCCCCCGGGGAAGAACGAGGGTGAGCGGCCCCGGCCAGAACGCCGCGGCGAGGCGCGCCGCGGCGGCATCGAAGCGCGCGAGCGCTTGCGCCGCTTCGGGATCGACGACGTGGGCAATAAGCGGATTGAATGCCGGCCGGCCCTTGGCCGCGTAGAGGCGGGCGATCGCCTGTCCGTCGGTCGCGTCGGCGCCGAGGCCGTAGACAGTCTCGGTCGGAAAAGCGACGAGGCCGCCGGCGGCAAGGACGCGCGCCGCGCCCGCGACCGACGCCGCATCGGCCTTGGCAACGCGCGTCGTCAGCGGGGCTGTCATTGAACTCCTCGCGTGCTTAGATAATCGACAACGTCCGGCGCTTGCAGCCCCGCAACGCCGCTTGTATAAGCGCCGCCGCATGTCGGAGTGTAGCGCAGTCTGGTAGCGCACCACGTTCGGGACGTGGGGGTCGCAGGTTCAAATCCTGCCACTCCGACCATTCACCTATCTCTAGGTTGGAGATAGGCATGAAGCTTCGATATCAGCTTCTTGAACTTTCGCAATGCCGTGATCGGATGGCCGCGGGAAATTTCCAAGAAAGCCGCTCGATCGCCGACGACATCGCGCAACGGCGCGGCGCCGCGGCCGCACTGGAGTCACCGCAATTTGCGGGTGAGCGCGGTCTTCTCGCCGAGCGCGTCGCGCACGTAAAGCAAGCTGACGGCGGCGAAGATGACGACGACGAGCGGCGCGGCAAATATGATCGCGACCGTTCCGAACAGATAGGTGATCGACACGATGCCGAGCAGCATCACCGCCGGCGGAATCATCACCATCCGGCGCTGGATCAGCGGAGCGACGAGATTCCCTTCGATCTGGTGGATGACGAGATAGGCCACGGCGGTCCACAACGTGGCCTCGGCGCCCGCGGTCATGGCCACCAAAAGCGCCGGAATCGCGGCGAGCAACGGCCCGAGATAGGGAATGAACTCGCCGACGCCGGCAATCAAGCCGAGCGCCAGCGGCGAGGGCACGCCGATGAGCCAAACCGCGAATGTCGACAGCGCCCCGATCAGGATCATTTCCATAAGTTGGCCGAGGAGCCAAAGCCGCAGCGCTTCGCCGATGCCGTCGATGATTTCGGCGGCGCGGGCGTGCGCTCGGGGCGGAAACAGCCAGATCAGGCCATCGCGGTAGTGACGCGGTTGCGCCGCCAGATAGATGCCGCTGATCACCATGATCACCACCGCTTCGAGGAAGCTCGATCCCATTTTCAGGAAACCGGAGAGAAGGCCGGTCAATGAAAAGTTCGTGCTGGACATATGGCCCAACAGGAAATTGCCGAACTCCGACCCTTTGAGGCGCGCCTCGATGCTCGCGCTGGCGGACGTGGTCCTTTGCACGACGTCCTGGAGTTGGTCGGCGATGCGGGTGCCGAAGAGATATCCCGCGCCGCCGATGATGAAGAGGATGAGAAGGCCGGATATGACGAGCGCCAGCGGTTCCGGCACGGAAAGCCAGCGCATGAACGGCTGCGCCCCCAATCGCACGAGCATGGCGAGGATGATGGCGCCGAACGCCATGAGAACGACGCCGAACAGATACCAGATCAGTATCGGAATGACGGCGACCGCGACGACAAGCAGCGTCCGCCGCAAAAACTCGACATAGCCAATCTGCATGGCGCCGTCTTCTCGCTGTCGGGCCTCCAACCCGAACGGGTCGCAGGGTTGAGCCCTTATCAACGCGCGAGAGCCAACCATTGTTGCAATCGAGGACCGTGACCCCACAACCTTAAGCTCTCCTCCAGGTCCTCTTTCAGGGGAGGGACGTGCGTCGGCGGCCGAGCCGGGCGGCGCGGCATTGCCTGACTGCGAATTCGGTGATTAGTGGATGCGCTTTTACACCCGCTTCGATGACCACGCGCATCACCATCCGCCGTCCCGACGACTGGCATCTGCACGTCCGCGACGGCGCCATGCTTAAGGCGGTGCTGCCGTATACGGCGCAATATTTCGGCCGCGCGATCCTGATGCCGAATTTGGTGCCGCCGGTGCGCACCATGGCGGACGCGCTCGCCTATCGCGAGCGCGTCATGGCGGCGCTGCCCAAGGGATCGCGCTTCCAGCCGCTGATGACCGCATACCTCACCGACGACACCGATCCCGATGACGTCGAGCGCGGCTACCGCGCCGGCGTATTCGCCGCCGTCAAGCTTTACCCGGCGAACGCGACGACGAATTCGGCGGCCGGCGTCACCGACTATCGGAAAATCATGGCCGTGCTGGAGCGTATGGAGAGAATCGACATGCCGTTGCTTATGCACGGCGAAGAGGTCGCCGCCGATGTCGACATTTTCGACCGCGAGGCGGCGTTCATCGATCGCCGGCTGTCGAAATGGGTGCGGCAATTCCCCGGCCTGCGCATGGTCCTCGAGCATCTCTCCTCGAAGGACGGCGTCGATTTCGTGCGCAGTGCCGCTCCGCAGGTCGGCGCCACCATCACGCCCCATCACCTGACGCTGACGCGCACCGACTGGCTCGGCGCCGGGCTCAAGCCGCTCATGTACGCCATGCCGGTCGTCAAGATGGCACGGGACCGCGCCGCGTTGCGGCAAGCCGCGACCTCGGGCGCGGCGGCGTTTTTTCTCGGCACCGATTCGGCGCCGCATCCGTTCGCGCGCAAGGTTGCGGTCAACGGCGCGCCCGGTATCTTCAATGCGCCGGTCGCGCTGGCGACCTACGC
>JASHRY010000259.1 GCA_030037105.1 Xanthobacteraceae bacterium | reverse complement strand
TCCACCATGGCGCCGATCACCTTGGGGTGCTGGCCCATGCCGAGATAGTCGTTCGAGCACCAGATCACCACATGGCGCGGGCCCTGCGGCGAATGCCACACCGCCTGCGGAAAGCGCCCGGCAATGCGTTCCAGATCGGCAAACACCCGATAGCGCCGCTCGCTCCGCAGCCGCGCCAGCGCCTCGGCAAAAAATCCGTTGTAATCCATGATCCCGCCGCCGCCTCGTCCTCCGCCGCCAGGGCAACATCGTTTTTAGAGCGGTTCCAGGCAGGTTGTCGAGGCGCCCCTTGATTTATCCGAGCGTAAAATCGTCGCGCCGCATCGCATCAAGGCGGCGTTGACCTCACCGCGTTTGCGGAATAAGATGCATTAAAAATACATATTATTGAACACGCTGCTGATCCTCTTGGCATGGAGCCGATCAACGCAGAACAAGCCGCCGTATAAAGTTCGGTTGTGCCGTGGCGTCTTGTCGCGCCGGCAGGTGAGTTGCGTATGCCTGCATCAGCCTCACTACCAAACAAACGCTAGGGAGATGTCATGATCCAGGAAGTGGTGTGGTCGATCTCGATCGTTCTCATGGGCATACTTGCTGCCGTGTTCATTTGGGTCGCGGTCGGAGCCGATGCCGCGCTCGCTGATTACGGGCCCGTCATCGCCTCCGCCTATCGGGCGCGCACGTGGCTGTTCGGCCTCGCCGTCATCATCTTGATTGCGGCGAACTACGACACCGTCGGCAAGCTGCCTTACGTCTCGACCATGGCGGCGCAACCGTCCGGCGCCGCGATACAGCCCGTCGACGTGGTCGCCGAGCAATGGGATTGGAGCATCAAGCCGAACACTTTCCATGTCGGACAGACCGCGGAATTCCACGTCACCAGCAAGGACGTGAACCACGGCTTCGCGCTCTACAGTCCGGAGATGCACATCGTCGCCCAGGTGCAGGCGATGCCCGGATACACCAACGTTCTGCGCTACACTTTCAACGAACCCGGCGTTTTTCGCGTGCTGTGTCTCGAATATTGCGGAGTTGCGCATCACCAGATGAACACTGAAATCAAAGTCACCGAACACTAGACCGGCACAGGGAGGGAGAAAGCCATGACGATCCAAGCTGTCCAAACCCGAGGCGGGATCAGCGCACGCGCCGCCGTCCTCGCCTATGTCGTCGTTTGCGGGCTCGTTCTGCTGCTCATGATGGTGTTCGGATTGTTGATGCGTCTGACGCAGGCGCAATGGATCGACATCCAGCCCGACCTCTTCTACGTGATCATGACCATGCACGGCGCCGGCATGGTCGGCATCGCCGGCTTATGCGGTGCCACGGTGATGTGGTATTTCGTACGGCGGCACGTGCCGGTTACGACGGGGATATTCGTAGCCAATTTGGTATTTTTCCTGATCGGCGCCCTGCTGATCCTCGGCTCCGGCTTCATCGGCGGCTTCGGCGCCGCCTGGACCTTCCTGTTCCCGCTGCCGGCGCATTCCGGCGATCTGTGGTCGGCCAATGCCGCGGCGGCCTATATGTTCGGCCTCTTGTTCATCGGCGTCGGCTTCCTGCTCTTACATCTCGATATCGCCCGCGGCATTCTGTCCGTCTATGGCGGGCTCGGCGCGGCGCTCGGCGTCAAGCAGGCTTTCGGCCTGGCGCCGGAAAACGAGGGGCCGCCGCCGGCGGTCGCCGCGTCGACCATGGCGCTGATCGTCAACATCCTCGGCATCCTGCTCGGCGCCGCGGTGCTCGTCATCACGCTGGTCAATCTTTACGTGCCGAGCTTCGCCTTCAATGCATTGGCGGCGAAGAATATGATCTTCTTCTTCGGGCACGTGTTCATCAACGCCACGATCTATATGGCGGTGATCGCGGTCTACGAGATCCTCCCGGTCTATACGCATCGGGCGTGGAAGACGAACCGCGCCTTCTACCTGGCGTGGGTGCTCTCGACCGTGTTCGTGCTCATCGTCTACCCGCACCATCTGCTCATGGACTTCGCCATGCCGACCTGGGCCCTGGTCCTCGGCCAAGTCGTCTCCTGGCTGAGCGGCTTGCCGGTGCTGCTGGTGACCGCGTTCGGCGCTCTCACCAACGTCTATCGTTCCGGCATCAAGTGGACCACGGCGGCGGGCTTGGTCTTCGTCGGCGCGGCAGGATGGGCGATCGGCGTCATCCCCGCGATTGCCGACGGCACCATCGAGGTCAACAGCTTCATGCACAACACGCAGTGGGTGCCCGGTCACTTCCACACCTATCTGCTGCTCGGCACGATCGCGATGTTCCTCGGCTTCCTGACCCACATAACGCCGCGTTCGAACAACGCCTGGGCGCCGACCGGGTTCTGGCTCTACGTCGTCGGCGGCTCGATCTTCGTGCTTGCCTTCCTTACCGCGGGCGCCACCAGCGTGCCGCGCCGCTACGCGGTGCATCTGCCGGAGTGGCTGCCGTTCGACCGCGCCGGCTCGATCGGGGCGGCGCTGGCGGTGATCGGGGCATTGATCCTGGTGCTCAGATTCCTGTTCAGCATGACCTC
>JASHRY010000258.1 GCA_030037105.1 Xanthobacteraceae bacterium | reverse complement strand
CGGGGCGCGCATGCAGGAGGGCATTCTCTCCTTGATGCAATTGCCGCGGACCACGATTGCGGTGCAGAGATTGCGCGACACGCGCAAGCCCTACATCGTCGTGCTCACCAATCCGACGACCGGCGGCGTGACCGCCTCCTATGCGATGCTCGGCGACGTGCATATCGCGGAGCCCGGTGCACTGATCGGCTTTGCCGGTCCCCGCGTCATCGAGCAGACGATCCGCGAGAAGCTGCCGGACGGCTTTCAAAAAGCCGAATATTTGCGCGATCACGGCATGGTCGACATGGTCGTGCATCGCCACGACCTCAGGGCGACCATCGCCCGGCTCTGCCGGCTGTTCACCAAGGCGCCTGCAGGCTCCCGTTCCCTTCCCTCCCCCGCCGGCGCGGCAGGGACCGGGAGCGACGTCGGCGTGCCGGCACCGGCGTGAGCGCGTCGCGTTACGACGTGACGTCGATCGACACCGTCATCGCTCGGTTACTGGCGCTGCACCCTAAGCGCATCGATCTCTCGCTCGATCGCATGCAGCGCCTGCTCGCAACGCTCGGTCATCCCGAGCGGCACCTGCCGCCGGTGATCCATGTGGCCGGGACCAACGGCAAGGGCTCGACCGTCGCATTCATGCGCGCAATCCTGGAGGCCGCCCGGCGGCGCGTTCATGTCTACACCTCGCCAAATCTGGTCCGCCTGAACGAGCGTTTTCGCGTCGGCACTGCCGACGGCGGCAGGTTGGTCGACGACGCCGAGCTTGTGGATGCGCTTGCGGAATGCGAAACCAGAAACGGCGGCGCGCCGATCACCGTGTTCGAAATCGAAACGGCCGCGGCCTTCCTGCTGTTCATGCGACATCCGGCCGATATCCTCCTCCTCGAAGTGGGCCTCGGCGGTCGTCTCGACGCTACCAACGTCGTCGAGCGCCCGTTGGCGAGCGTGATCACCCGGCTCGCCATGGATCACCGCGAATACCTCGGCGACACCATCGAACAGATTGCCGCCGAGAAGGCCGGTATTCTCAAGCATGGCGTGCCGGCGATCGTATCCAACCAGGTGCGCGATGCACTTACGGTCATCGAGCGCCAAGCGGCGCGGATAGGGGCGCCGCTCTCCGTCGCCGGCCAGGACTTTACCGCGACCGAAGAGCACGGCCGGCTCGTCTATCAGGACGGCGACGGGCTCCTCGATTTGCCGCCGCCGAAGCTTTACGGACGCCATCAATACGAGAACGCCGGCACGGCGATCGCCGCTTTGCGTGCGAGTGGCCTCGCCCCGCCGGCCGCCGCGTTCGAGGCGGGCATGATCCGCGTTGACTGGCCGGCGCGCATGCAGCGCCTGTCGCAAGGGCGGCTCGCCGCGTTGCTCGTGCCGGAGAGCGAGCTCTGGCTCGACGGCGGCCATAATCCCGACGGCGGGCGGGCCATCGCCGCCGCGCTCGCCGATCTCGAGGAGCGGGTGCCGCGGCCGCTGGTGCTCATCGTCGGCATGTTGTCGACCAAGGACAGCGAAGGCTTTTTGCGCAACTTCAGCGGGCTCGCGCGCCGCGTCATCGCCGTGCCCATCAATCAGAACAAGGCGCTGCCCGCGGCTGCATTGGCCGATCTCGCGCGCGGCATCGGCATTCCGGCGCTGAGCCGCGACACGATCGAAGACGCGCTCGCGGTCGCCGGCAAGCTCGACCTCCATCCGGCGCCGCGCGTCCTCATCACCGGCTCGCTCTACCTCGCCGGCGAAGTTTTGGCCAAGAACGGCACGCCGCCGGAGTGATGAATGCCCTCACCGCCCGGCGCCGCGCAAGACGTGATAGCTGAGCGCGCCGGGATCGGTGAGGTCGGGCACCTTCCAGCCGTCGAGGTCGTATTCCGCCATGCAATCCTCGGCGAAGCCCTTGAAACGGTCGGCATTGCCTGAGGCCTGCGCGCCGAACAGGCAGTAGCGGCGGATCTCCTCCGTCGAGCCGCCGTAATTGATCTCGTAAAGTTCGTGTCGGCCGCCGAACTCGGTGGCCAGGCAATCCCAGAGCAGCTTCATCAGCTTGACCCGCTCCTCCGCCTTGTAGCCGTTGGAGCCGCGCATGTAGCGGTCGAGATAGGAGCGGATTTCCGGGTTCTTGAAGTCCATGGCGTGCGAGTTGAGATAGATGAGCCCGGACGCCACGGTCTGCTCGATGATGTACTTGACCTTGGTGTAGGCCATGGTGGCGATGATCTGATAGGCGTTGCCGGGATCCATGTTCGGCAGCACGTAGTCGCCGATCCACGGCCTGGGGTCGCGCACCATCGCGTCCGACAAGGCCCAGAACAAATTGCGCCAGGCAATGACCTCGCCGACATTGGCCTGCACGCCGCGATAGTCCTTGGTGCCCGCCGCCTCCACCGCCTTGAGCAGCAGCCCGGCGATGAAGTCGAGCTTCACCGCGAGCCGCGTGCAGCCGTGCACGACGAAGCGCGGCAGGAAGCCGGTGCGCGGAAAGAAGTTGTTGGCTTTCTCCATGTCGCCGTAAACGAAGACGTTCTCCCAGGGGACCAGCACTTTGTCGAGAATGAACACGGCATCGTTCTCGTCGATGCGGCTCGACAGCGGATAATCGAACGGGCTGCCCATCGCCATCGACGTCATCTCGTAGGAGGTGCGGCAGATGAACTTCACTCCCGGATGGTTGGTCGGCACCATGAACACCACGGCGAACTTCTTGTCCTGCACCGGAATGAGGCCGTGATGAGCGACAAAGGTGTAGTTGGTGAGCACCGATCCGGTGGCCACCACCTTGGCGCCGGACACGACGATGCCGGCGTCGGTCTCCTTCTCGACGTGGCAGCAGATGTCGCCGACCTCATTCGGCGGCCGGTCGCGGTCCACCGGCGGATGGATGATGGCGTGATTGACGAACGGCACGCGCTCCTGGCTGAGCTTGTACCAACGCCGCGCGTTGTCACTGTAGGGATCATAAAACTCGGCGTTGGCGCCCAGCGTGGCCAGGAACGACGCTTTGTAGTCGGGAGCGCGACC
>JASHRY010000257.1 GCA_030037105.1 Xanthobacteraceae bacterium | reverse complement strand
CTTGTCGAGCACGGAGGCAGGCCCGCCGGACAGAATGACCCCTTTCGGTTTCATCTCCCGAAGCGCCGCTTCCGCCTTCTGGAACGGCACGATCTCGCAATAGACGCGCTCCTCGCGCACGCGCCGGGCGATGAGCTGCGTCACCTGCGAGCCGAAATCGACGATGAGAATCTTGTCGTGCGATGCCATGGCGGGTTTCAACCCCTCCCTCTCCTCCCACGGCGCGGCGCATGCGGGGAAGAACAGGGAGCGGGCGGTCGAGCTTTCGCAACAGAAGTCATGCCGAATGCCGCAGCAGGCTGACGAAGAAGCCGTCGGTATCGGTCCGACGTGGCGTCATCAGCAAACCCGCGTCTGAGATAAGCGCGGCGCGGGCAAAAAGATAGGCGCGCTCGCCGAGCGCTTGCGTCACGTGCAGCGGCTTTTCCACGGAAAAATCCGTGTGCCGGCCGGCAAATGCGCGCACCTGTTCGCCGTTTTCCTCCTCGAGGACCGAGCAGGTGACGTAGGCGATGCGGCCGCCCGGTTTTACCAGCCGGGCGGCGCGGTCGAGCAACGCCGCCTGCTCTTGCAGGCGCGCGGCGAGCGCCCCCGGACGCACGCGCCACTTGGCGTCGGGATTGCGCCGCCAAGTCCCGGTGCCGGTGCACGGCGCGTCGATCAAGACGCAATCGGCGCGTGCCGCAAGGTCGGCGAGCATGTCGGCTTTGCCACGCGGCGTGCGCACCTGGATGTTGCGGGCGCCGGCGCGCGCAATGCGCTCGTAAATCGGCACAAGCTGGCGCTTGTCGATGTCGGTGGCGTAGATCTGGCCGCGGTTTTCCATGGCGGCCGACAGGGCGAGAGTCTTGCCGCCGGCGCCGGCGGCAAGATCGACGATCTGTTCGCCAGGCTTGGCGCCGGCAAACAGCGCCGCGAGCTGCGAGCCCTCGTCCTGGATTTCGACCATCCCCTTGCGGAACAATGGTTCGGCATGGATGGCCGGGCTTTTGGCATCGGCCGAGAGCCGAATACGCACGCCGATCGGTGACCATCGCGTCGGCTCGGCGTCCAGGTGGGCAAGCTTCGGCAGCACCTCCTCGCGCTTGGCCTTGAGCGTGTTGACGCGCATGTCGAGCGGCGCGCGACTTGCGAGCGCGGCGCCTTCCGCCGCGCGCTCTTTGCCAAAGACGCGCGAAAAATGCGGATCGAGCCAATCGGGATAATCGCCCTGAACGGAGGCCGGTGCGCCCGCGAGCGTGCCGCACTCGAGCGCCGCCCGCTCGGAATCCGTCAGCACCGCCGGCGCAAAATGTGCGCCGCTGCACAGCGCCGCGAGGCCGGCGACGTCAAGACCGCGCTCGCGATGCAACATACCGATGAGCACGGCGCGCGGCGTGCTCTCGCCCATGAGCCATGCCGACGACGCCTTGCGGCGAAGCGCATCGTAGACCAGGCCGGCAATGGCGGCGCGGTCGGAGGAGCCGGCGAAGCGATGGCCGAGCCCCCAATCCTTGAGCACGTCCGCCGCCGGCCGCCGCCGCGCGTCGATCTCGGAGAGGACTTCGATGGCGGCGGAAAGGCGAGCGGCGGGCGTCATGCGGGCGTCCCGCGGCCGGCCGGGATCATTTCATCCCCTGTCCCAGCGCCGCGGCGCGGCGCGCGCCTGGCGTGTCATGACGGCGGACGTACTGGCGGATCTCGCGGGCGGCGTCGCGCAATTGGGCGCCGCGGAAGCCCGCGGGCACATGACCCTTGTCGATTGCCTCAAGCATCCGCCGCAGCAGATCGTCGTCGTGTTCGTCTCGATAGGGCTTGGTGTCGAGATCGTCGGGCACCTTGGTCAGCCGCTCGTCGCCGATCCGCTTGACGTATTTCTGCATGAAATGATCGTAGTCGTGCCAGTTGATCCCGGCCGCGCGCACCGCCGCCTGCTCGGCGCGGGTCGCGATCTGGTGGGCGTGAAGATAATGCAGCTCGAGCTGATCGATCAGCGTCTTCTCCACCTCCTCGTGCAGGATGAGAAAACGGTCGGTATCGATGGTGCGGCCGCGGAACTTGAACGACGGCGGCATGTGACGATCGATATAGATGGTCTTGCCGTCCTCGCTGTAGCCGGCAAGGTAGGGAATGTCGTGCTTGCGGTCGAATTTCTTCACCCGCCGCACGATCGCGTCGAGCGCGCGGTCGAGCATCAGGTTGGAGACGTACCACTCCGGCAATTTGAGCTTCTTATGCGGCGCGGTCGGATGACAAAGGTCGAGCGGCATGGCGTTGATCCTCTTCAGGTGCCGGTCAGCACCTCAACGATAAAGATCGCCCACATGATCGCGAGCACCACGAACGATCCGCCGAAGAACGCGCCGCGCCACCAAACGACGTTGCTGGTCACGTGCACGCCGGCCTGCAGCAGGCGGAAGATCACGAAAAGCCAGGCCAGCACCACAAAGAGGACGCCGGCATGTCGCGTGACCCATTCGAGCACGGTGAGGACATAGAACAGGACCGGCAGCTCGAATTGATTGGCATATGAGTTCGCGACCTGCGTGGTGCGCCGCGGCCAGTTCGGCTGGCGCAACGCGATGTCCTGCGGCTTGACCGCTCCCGCGTCGAAATCGCGGTTGCGCAATGCGCTCATCCAGAACAACAGCGCGAAGGTGAGAGCCACCTCGACG
>JASHRY010000256.1 GCA_030037105.1 Xanthobacteraceae bacterium | reverse complement strand
TTCCGCGCGCGCGCCTTCGGTCACCGCCAAAGACATCAGCGAGAAGGGCGCCGTCATCGTATGGCCGACAACCGCCACGGAACCGGGGCCGCCGTCAAAGATCAAGGCGCACTTTCCCGATCTCGTTCCCGAAGTGCCGGAAACCTTCGAAAGGCCGGTGCGCGGCCGGCTGCCGCCGCTGCGGATCGGTTGGGCCGTGATCAGGCCGCCAAGCGCGCCGGCGGCGGCAATCCATTGACGGCGCCGCGCATGATCCGGAAAAGCGGAAACCGGTTTCCGAAGATCATGCTCCGCCGAAAAGACGGCACGCAATCCAGTTCGCAATCCATGTGAGCGGATCGCGCGCTAATGATACGCCGCGCGCTCGCCCACCTTGCCGCGGAACAGCCAATAGGTGAAGACGGTGTAGCCGAGGATGATGGGCAGCAGCACCGAAGTTCCAATGAGCATGAATGTCTGGCTCGCGGGCGCGGCGGCGGCCTGCCAGATCGTCAGGTCCGGCGGCACCATGTAAGGGAAGGTTGAGATCGCGAGGCCGAGATAGCCGAGCAGGAAAAGGGCGATGGTGGCGAGAAACGGCGCCAGTGCGCGCCGCGTGCCGATCCAAAACCACTCCGCCAGCGCGACGAGCACGGTCGCTATCGGCACCGGCGAAAGATAGAACAGATTCGGCAGCGTGAACCAGCGCTGCGCGATGCGCGGAAAGGCGAGCGGCGTGAAGATGCTGACCGCCGCCATGAACACGAGCACGGCGACGAGCAGTTCCTTGGCCAGTGTCGCGGCGCGCCGCGCCATGTCGCCATCGGTTTTCAGCATCAGCCAGGTCGCGCCGAGCAAGGCATAGCCGGCAACGACCCCAACCCCGCACAGGACTGCAAACGGTGTCGCCCAATCGTGCGAACCGCCGGCGAAGGCGCCGTTCTCGATCTTCACGCCCTGAACGAGGCCGCCGAGGATGAGCCCCTGGCAGAGCCCGGCAAGGGTCGAGGCGCCGGCGAAAACGGCGTTCCACATCGGCTTGCGTCGCGCGACGGCGCGGAATTCGAATGTGACCCCGCGCAACACCAGCGCCAGCAGCATGACGATGATGGGGATGTAGAAGGCCGGCATGATGATCGAATAGGCGCGCGGGAACGCCACCAGAAGGCCGCCGCCGCCGAGCACCAGCCAAGTCTCGTTGCCGTCCCAGAACGGCGCGATCGACGCCAACATCCGGTCGCGTTCGGCATCGTCCCCGGCAAAGGGGAACAGCATGCCGACTCCGAGGTCGAAGCCGTCGAGAATGACGTAGAACGCCACGGCGATGCCGATGATGCCGGCCCAGATGACCGGAAGATCCACGGCGTGCAGAAAGGGCGGGAGGCTCATCGCGGAACCGTCAACTTTCGAGCGAAGGATGGCCGGCGGCGAGCCGCGGCGGCGCGGACGCGCCGAGATGCGCGTCCGCGGGCCCTTGGTCGATCAGCCGGTTGATGAAAAAGATGCCGAACGAGAACACGACGGCGTAGATCAGAACGAACAAGACGAGGCTCGTCGCCACGCTCGCGCCCGGCACCGGCGAGACGGCGTCCGCGGTGCGCAGCACTCCCTGCACGATCCACGGCTGCCGGCCGCTCTCGGTCACCACCCAGCCGGCGATGACGGCGACGAAGCCGACCCACCAGGTGTTGGCGACGATCACGAGATACCAGCGCGTCGCGAACAGCCGTCCGCGCCAGAGCAGCCAGGCGCCGAACAAGGCCGCGGCGATCATATAAAGGCCGATCGCGAGCATGATGCGGAAGCCGAAGAAGGCGTTCTTCACCGGCGGCCGGTCCCGCCGCGGCACGTCCTTCAATCCGGGAAAAAGGCCGTTCCATTCGTGGGTGAGAACGAGCGACGAGCCGTGCGGGATCGAGATCGAATAAAGATTGCGCTCGGTCTTCTCGTCCGGCCAGGCGAAGATCTCGAAGTCTCCGGGCTTGCTGCCGTCCCAATGCGCCTCGATGGCGGCGATCTTGGTCGGCTGATAGGCGAGCGTATTAAGTCCGTGCTGGTCGCCAATGATGAGCTGCAGAGGCGCCAGCACCGCGGTCAGCGAGATCGCCATGCGCAGCATGGTGCGCGATTCCTCGACGTGGCGATCGGCCAGAAGATAGCGCGCGCCGACGGCGATCACCACGAAGCCCCCGGTCAGCAGCGAGGCGTTGAGCATGTGTGCAAGCCGGTAAGGGAAGCTCGGATTGAAGATGATCGCCCACCAGTCGCGCGGATAGGCGATGCCGCCTTCGAGCGTGAAGCCGGCCGGCGTCTGCATCCAACTGTTGGCGGAGAGAATCCAGAACGCCGAGAGCGCGGTTCCGACCGCGACCGCGACGCCCGAAAATACGTGCAGCCAGCGCGGAACGCGCTCGCCGCCGAACAACAATATGGAAAGGAATGTCGCTTCCAGGAAGAAGGCGGTGAGAACTTCATAGCCGAGGAGCGGGCCGACGACATTGCCGACGACCGTCGAGAAGCGGCTCCAATTGGTGCCGATCTGATAGGAGAGCACGACGCCGGAGACGACGCCCATGGCGAACGACAGGGCGAAAATCTTCGTCCAGAACGCCGCCAGCCGCTTGAAGCGCTCGGCGCCGGTCCATCCCCATAAAATTTGCAGCATGGCCAAATAGGCCGCAATCCCGATCGTGAAGCTCGGGAAAATAATATGGAACGAGATGGTGAAGGCGAATTGCAGCCGCGCCAGCAGAACCGGATCGAGTTCCATGGATGAACTCCATCAGCGAGCGCCGACGATTGTACAGCCTACCGCTCCGCCAGCGGAAGCGGCGGCTTGTCCGGCGTCATGTCATCGCGCCGGCCCCCCTTCCGGGGAAATTACTGAGCCAGCGCTTTCTTCAGCGCCAGGAAATCGCGCCAGGCGAGGCGCTTCTGCAACGGGCTGCGCAACAGGAAGGCGGGGTGGTAGGTCGCAAGCGCGCGGATCTCGCGGCTGCCGGTTTGGTATTTGAACCAGCGTCCGCGCGTTTTCGTGATTCCTTCCTTGGTCTCGAGCAGCGTCTGCGTCGACGGTTGTCCGAGGCAGACGAGGATGTCCGGATCGACAAGCTCGATCTGGCGGCGGATGAAAGGCAGACAAATGGCGGTCTCCTGCGGCGTCGGCGTGCGATTGCCCGGCGGCCGCCACGGCACGACGTTGGCGATATATGCCTGCGTGCGGTCGAGCCCGATCGCCGCCATCATGCGGTCGAGCAGCTTTCCCGAGCGGCCGACGAACGGAAGACCGGCAAGGTCTTCGTCGCGTCCCGGCGCCTCGCCGACGAACATCACGCGCCCCTTGGGATTGCCGTCGGCGAAAACGAGTTGCGTCGCCGTGGCGCGCAGCGAGCAGCCCGCGAAATTTTCCATGAGCGCCCGCAGCTCGTCGAGATTTTTCGCGCTTCTGGCGGCCTCGCGCGCCGCCATGATCGCGGCCTCGGGCGAGGGCGGCGCAGGTGAGGCGATGCTTGCACCGTCGGTGCCGACGATGCCGCTCCCTCCGCCCTTGCGGGGGAGGGATGAGGAGGGGGGGCTGTGCCCCGGCGAAGTCGACAAGGTTTCACCTCCTCCGCGGCGAGCTTCGCCCGCCGACCTCTCCCTTTCAAAGGGAGACGGGGCTTTTGTTTCGTCCGCGAAGCGGTCGATCGGCTCCTCGCCGAGAAGTGCGTCGACCCCGGCGTCGAGGTAAAAGGCGATCAGCTCGCGCGCGGCTTTGGCTGAGGGATGCATGCCGAGGGGATTATGGACGATGCCGCGAGTCTATGCGAGGGGATGACAACATGACATGCCGTTCGCGCGCACGACGGAGCGGGCCATGAACGCGGCGGATCTTCCCGCCCGCGAGGCGATGGAATTCGACGTGGTCGTCGTCGGCGCCGGGCCGGCCGGGCTCGCCGCCGCAATAAGGCTCAAGCAGGTCGCGCCGCAAACATCCGTGGTGGTGGTGGAGAAGGGCTCCGAAGTCGGCGCCCATATCCTCTCCGGCGCGGTGATCGATCCGATCGCGCTTGACCGCCTCGTCCCGGAATGGCGCGGCGAGGACGCGCCGCCGCGCACCGCGGTCAGCGCCGATCGCTTCTATGTGCTCGGGCCTTCCGGCGCGCTGCGGCTGCCGAACCTGCTGATGCCGCCGCTCATGGGCAATCACGGCAATTTCATCGTCTCGCTCGGTGACGTCTGCCGCTATCTGGCGCAGAAGGCGGAAAAACTCGGCGTCGAGATCTATCCGGGCTTCGCCGCCGCCGAGGTGCTGTTCGAGAACGACGCCGTTGGCGGCGTCGCCACCGGCGACATGGGCGTCGCCAAGGACGGGCATCGCAAGGCCAGCTTCGCCCGCGGCATGGAGTTGCACGCCAAGTACACCCTGCTCGCCGAGGGCGCGCGCGGCAGCCTCGCCAAGGTGCTGATCGAGCGTTTCGGCCTCGCGCAGAACCGGCAGCCGCAGAAATTCGGTCTCGGCTTGAAGGAGCTGTGGCAGGTGGCGCCGGAGAAATTCCGCGGCGGGCTCGTCCAGCACACCATGGGCTGGCCGCTCGACAACCGCACCGGCGGCGGCTCGTTCCTCTACCATTTCGCCGACAATCTCGTGGCGGTCGGCTTCGTCGTTCACCTCAATTACGCGAATCCTTATCTGTCGCCGTTCGAGGAGTTCCAGCGCTTCAAGACGCATCCCCTCGTCCGCGACACTTTCGCCGGCGGCAAGCGGATTTGCTACGGCGCGCGCGCCTTGACCGAAGGCGGCTGGCAGTCGGTGCCGAAGCTCGTCTTTCCCGGCGGCGCGCTGATCGGCTGCGCGGCGGGCTTCATGAACGTGCCGCGCATCAAAGGAAGCCACAACGCGATGCTCTCCGGCATGATCGCCGCCGAGCACGTCGCCGCTGCGCTTGCGGCCGGACGCGCGCATGACGAGCTTGACGACTATGATGCGGCGTGGCGCGCGTCCCCGATCGGGCGCGACCTCTGGCGGGTGCGCAATGCCAAGCCGTTGTGGTCGAAGCTCGGCACGCGCGCCGGCGTCGCCGCCGGCGCGCTCGACATGTGGACCAATACGCTCGGCTTCTCGCTCCTCGGCACGCTCGGCCATGGCAAGCCGGACTGGGAGACGCTCAAGCCGGCGGCGCAGTGCCGGCCCATCGTCTATCCGAAGCCGGACGGCAAGCTCACCTTCGACCGGCTCTCCTCGGTCTATCTTTCCAACACCAATCACGAGGAGGATCAGCCGCCGCATCTCCTCGTGCGCGACGGCGCCCTGCAAAAATCCTCCGAGCACGACGTCTATGCCGGGCCGTCGACGCGCTATTGCCCGGCCGACGTCTATGAATGGGTCGAGGAGGCGGGCCGGCCGCGCTTCGTGATCAACGCGCAGAATTGCGTCCACTGCAAGACGTGCGACATCAAGGACCCGAATCGCAACATCACCTGGGTGCCGCCGGAGGGCGGCGGCGGGCCGAATTATCCGAATATGTGATCGATAGGGTGTGATCGGCCGACGGCGTCCGCGCGTCGCCGCCGGGCGTCGCCGCGATTTTGCCGCCGTTGCGACCTAAAAACGGGGTGGTCCTGGGCCGCACGGAAACGGGCTTCCGCCCGAAAACCGTCCTGTTGCGTCGATTGGGACGCGCGGAATCACGGGGCTTTGACATGCGCGGGGCGGCGTCCGGGCGTCCTTGCGGGCGCAGGGCAAAAAGTTCATTCTCGCCCCGGCTTCCGGCGCCCGATTCTCGGTTTGCCAAGGAGATATCGTGACCCATTCGCTGCTGTCCCGGCATGCCGCCGTCGTTGGCGCCGCCGTCATCTTGGGCCTGCCATCGGCGTTCGCCGCCCAGGCGCCGGCGTCGCAGGAACTCGTTCACGCAAGCGTCGCCGGCAGCTACTTGGCCGCCCGGCAAGCCGGCCTGGAGCGCGATTCCGCCACCGCCGCGGCTTATTATCTCAATGTCCTCAAGGCCGATCCGCGCAACGCCGAGGTGCTTGGCCGCACCTTTCTCTCGTTTCTGAACGAGGGCGATATCGAAGAGGCCGGCAAGCTTGCCGACAGACTGGTCCAGGTCGATCGCACCGACCGCATCGCGCGGCTGGTGATCGGCGTGCGGGCGCTCAAGCAGCGGCAATATGGGCTCGCTCGGCAGAACTTCGCGCAATCGGTGCGCGGTCCGGTCACCGATCTCACGGCGACGCTCCTCTCGGCGTGGGCGCTCTACGGCGCCGGCAATGCGCACGCCGCGATCGAGACTCTGGACCGGCTCGCCGGTCCGGATTGGTACGCCATCTTCAGGGATCTGCACGCCGGCCTCATCTTCGATCTCGCCAACAACAAAAAGGAGGCCGGCAAGCGCTACGAGCGCGCTTACAAGGCCGACCCGACGGCATTGCGCACGGTCGAGGCCTATGGCCGCTTCCTGTCGCGCAACGCCGGCAAGGACAATGCGCTCAACGTCTATCAGGAGTTCGCCAAAGCGGTGCCCAATCATCCGCTGATCGTCGAGGAGATGAAGGACATTGCCGCCGGCGGGAAGCTGCCGACGCTTGCGGATTCTCCGCAATCCGGCGCCGCCGAGGCGCTTTACGGGCTCGGGGCCTCGATCGGACGCCGCGGCGGCGAAGATCTGGCCCTGATCTATCTGCAGCTTGCGCTTTATCTCGAACCGTCGCACGCGATGGCGTTGCTGTCGCTTGCCGACCTTTACGAATCGCTGAAAAAGCCCGACCTTGCGATCACGGTCTATGACCGGATTCCACCGACATCGCCGCTACGGCGCAACGCCGAGATTCAGGTCGCCGCCGATCTCGATTCGCTCGGCCGCAGCGACGAAGCCAAGAAGCGGCTCGACCACCTCATCGCCGAACACCCGAAGGACACCGAAGCGATCATGGCGCTCGGCAACATCCTGCGCGGCCGCAAGGAATTCGCCGCCTGCGGCGACGTCTACGGCAAGGCGATCGCCACGGTGCCCGAGATCGAAAAGGCCAACTGGGTGATGTTCTACTTCCGCGGCATCTGCTACGAGCGCTCGCATCAATGGCCGAAGGCCGAAGCCGATCTGAAGAAGGCGCTCGAGCTTAACCCCGACCAGCCGCTCGTGCTCAATTACCTCGGCTATTCCTGGATCGACCAGGGCACCCATCTCGAGGAAGGCATGAACATGATCCGCCGCGCCGTCGAGCAGCGGCCGGACGACGGCTATATCGTCGACTCGCTCGGCTGGGCCTATTATCGCATCGGCAATTACGACGAGGCAGTGAAGAACCTCGAGCGCGCCGTCGAGCTCAAGCCCGACGATCCGACTATCAACGATCACCTCGGCGACGCCTATTGGCGGGTCGGCCGGGAGCTCGAGGCGCATTTCCAATGGTCGCACGCCAAGGACTTCAATCCGGAACAGGCCGACCTCGCCAAGATCGAGGAAAAGCTCAAGGACGGATTGCCCAATGACACGTCTTCCGCGGCGGCGGCCGCCAAGACGAAGAAGGTCGGCAGCGGCGGGTAAGGAGCGTCTTTGCCCGTTACGCTGGTCGAAAACGCGCCGGCCAAGGTCAATCTGACGCTGCGCGTCCGCGGCCGCCGCGGCGACGGTTATCACGAGATCGAAAGCCTGGTCGCGTTCGCCGACCTCGGCGACCGGCTGAGTTTGGCGCCGGGCGGCGAGCTTGCCCTCGCATTGCGCGGGCCGAACGCGCCACAAGCGGGCGATGGCGCCGACAATCTCGTGCGCAAGGCGGCGCATGCGCTGGCGCAACGGATTCCCGGCGTCGCTTTGGGCGCGTTCGTTCTCGACAAGCGCCTGCCGGTCGCCGCCGGGATCGGCGGCGGCTCGGCCGATGCGGCGGCGGCGCTGCGTCTCCTCGCCCGGGCCAACGATCTGGCGCAGGACGATCGGCGTCTCTATGCGGCGGCGCGCGCGACCGGCGCCGATGTGCCGGTCTGCCTCGATCCGCGTCCCCGGCTGATGCAGGGCATCGGCGAGAAGCTTTCGGCGCCGCTCGCTTTGCCGATGTTGCCGGCGGTGCTGGTCAATCCTGGCGCCGCGCTGGCAACCAAGGAGGTCTTTGCCGGTTGGACGAAAACAAGCGGGCCAGCCGGCGCGCTCGACCTTTCGGCGGTGACGAAAGCAACGCGCTACGAGGATGTCCTACGCCTCCTGGCGGCGCAGCCGAACGATCTTGAAAGCGCCGCGATCGCGTTGGCGCCGGGCATCGCCGTGGTGCTCGCGGCGTTGCGTGCGCTTCCCGGCTGCGGCCTTGCCCGCATGTCCGGGTCGGGTCCGACCTGCTTCGGCCTCTTTGCCTCGGCGGCCGCGGCGCGGAAAGCGGCCGCACTTTTACGCGCCGAATATCCGCATTGGTGGGTGAGGGCGAGTGCGCTGGGGAACGGTCAGTAGGTCCGCGCGATGCAGAAATCGACCGTTTCGGCGAGTGCGGTCTTCATCCGCGAGTCGGGGAACAAAGCGAGCGCGTCGCGGGCGATGGCACCGTAATGGTGGGCGCGCCCGATCGTGTCCTCGAGCGCGCGGTGCTTGATCATGAGGCCGATGGCGTGCTCGAGATCGGTCTCGGTCGTCTCGCCGCGTTCCAGCGTGCGCCGCCAGAAGTCGCGCTCGACGTCGCCGCCGCGGCGAAAGGCGAGTACGACCGGCAGCGTGATCTTGCCTTCGCGGAAATCGTCGCCGATGTTCTTTCCCAGCCTGGCCGCCGCGCCGCCGTAATCGAGCACGTCGTCGACGAGCTGGAAGGTGACGCCGAGGTTCATCCCGAACGACCGACAGGCGGCCTGTTCGGCCTTCGGCCGTGAAGAGAGCGCCGGCCCGACTTCGCAGGCGGCGGCGAACAGTTCCGCGGTCTTGGCGCGGATGACCGCGATATATTCATCCTCTGTGGTCGCCGTGTTCTTGGCGGCGTTAAGCTGCATGACTTCGCCCTCGGCGATCACGGCGGCGGCCGAAGAAAGAATTTCGAGCGCCTTGAGGCTGCCGACCTCGACCATCATCTTGAAGGCTTGGCCGAGCAGGAAATCGCCGACCAGCACGCTCGCCTCGTTGCCCCACAGCATGCGCGCCGCGAGCCGCCCGCGCCGCAGCTCGCTCTCGTCGACCACGTCGTCGTGCAGGAGCGTCGCCGTATGCATGAACTCGACCGCCGCAGCGAGCTTGACGTGACCGTCGCCGGCGTAGTCGGTGAGCCGCGCCAAAGCGAGCGTGAGCATCGGCCGCAGCCGCTTGCCGCCGGAGCTGATGAGATGATTAGCCACCTCCGGGATCATCGCCACCTCGGACGTGGTGCGCGCGAGAATGGCGCCGTTGACGCGTTCCATGTCGGCGGCGACGAGGTCGACCAGGGGATCGATCGATGGCTCGTGCGGACTTTCGAACGGGACAACGACGGCCACAGCTTTCTCCGGGAGGACGGACAAGCATAGAAACGCTATGCTGAGGCCGCAAGTCTGCCGGCGTCATTGCCGGCGAAGCGCAGCAATCTGGCCTGGACCGCTGCGTCGCTTCGCTCCTTGCGATGACCGGCGGCGGATCGTGCCATCGACGTGGCGGCTGCGAGGGGCAATGTCAAGCGAGGAACGATTTGCCGGAAATGCAACCGCAACCCGACTGGAGATCGCGGTTCTGGTGCCGTGCTACAACGAGGAGCGCACCATCGCCAAGGTCGTCGCCGACTTCCGCGCGGCACTGCCGGAAGCGGCCGTCTACGTCTACGACAACAATTCCACCGACGGCACGGCCGCAGTCGCGAACAAGGCGGGCGCCGTCGTCCGCCGCGAGACCTATCAGGGCAAGGGCCACGTGGTGCGGCGGATGTTCAACGACGTCGAAGCGGACGTCTACGTGCTGGTCGACGGCGACGCGACCTACGACGCGCCGAGCGCTCGGTCGATGGTCGCCAAGCTCGTCGGGGAGCGGCTCGACATGGTGGTCGCCGCCCGCGTCGACCGCGAGGCGGCGGCTTATCGGTCCGGCCATCGCGTCGGCAATCGGCTCCTCACCGGTTTCGTCACTCACATGTTCGGACGTGCTTTCACCGA
>JASHRY010000255.1 GCA_030037105.1 Xanthobacteraceae bacterium | reverse complement strand
GACGCCGAGGTGATCGGCCTCGATTCCTCGCCCGACATGCTGCGCAAGGCGCGCGCGCGGCTGCCTGGCTGCTCCTTTATCGAAGCCGACGTGACGGCCTGGGCGCCCGACCCGCGCCCCGACCTTTTATTCGCCAATGCCGTTTTCCAATGGGTGCCGGATCATCTGGCGTTGTTGTGCCGTTTTCTGGAAACCTTGCCGCAAGGCGCTGCGCTCGCCGTCCAGATGCCGGACAATTTGCGCGAGCCGTATCATCGGCTCATGCGGGACGTCGCCTCGCAAGGGCCTTGGGCTGCGCGATTTGAGACGGCAAGCATCGAACGCAAGCAATTGCCGGATGTCGACGCCTATTACGACCGGCTGGTTCCGCTCACGCGCAAACTCGACATTTGGTACACCGTCTACCAGCATCCGTTGGACGATGCGGCCGCCATTGTTGAATGGGTCAAGGGTACTGGATTGCGCCCGTATTTGACTCGGCTCGAGCCCGTCGAGCGGCAGACGTTTCTTGCCGCATATTCGAAGCGGATAGCGCAAGCCTATACCCGCCGGCAGGACGGCAAGGTGTTGTTGCGGTATCCGCGGCTGTTCATCGTGGCGGTGCGATGAAGCCCCTGTTGCGCGCTGCGCTCCTGGCTGTTCTCTTGATCGGCGCGGCGCGCATGCACGGCGCGGCCGCGGCCGCCGCCGATGCGGCGTTCCAGGCCTGGCTGCACTCGCTGTGGCCGCAGGCGCATGAGCGTGGAATCTCGCGCGCGACCTTCGACGCCGCCACGCGCGGCCTCGAACCCGATCTGTCGCTGCCCGACTTGGTGCTGCCAGGCCGGCCCGAGATGCCGCGGCCGGGGCAGGCGGAGTTCGTTGAGACGCCGGCGGATTATCTCAAGGAATCGACGTTTGATCGCCTCGCGGCGCAGGGCCGCACGCTCTATGATCGCTACCGCGACACGCTCACGGCGATCGAGCGCGAATTCGGCGTCCCGCCGACCATCCTCCTGGCGATTTTTGGGCGCGAGACCGATTACGGCCGGTCCCGGGACACGCGCAGCGCAATCCGCGTGCTGGCGACGCAGGCCTATCTCGGCAGTCGCAAGGATAAGTTCCGCGAGGAATTTCTGTCCGCGCTCAAAATCCTCGACGAGGGCAGGGTCGATCTCGCCGACATGAAAAGCTCGTGGGCCGGCGCCATGGGGCTCACCCAATTCCTACCCTCGGACTATCTCAAATACGCCGTCGATTTCGACGGCGACGGCCGCGCCGACATCTGGCATTCGGTGCCGGACGCGCTCGCTTCGGCCGCCAAGCAACTCCGCGACAAGGGCTGGCGGCGCGGCCTGCGCTGGGCCTACGAGGTGCGCGCGCCGGCGAGCGTCGATTGCACGATCGGTGTTCCGGAGCACACGCTGCCGATCGGCGAATGGGTCAAGCGCGGCTTCGTGCCGGCCTACGGGCGCTCGCTGTCGGCCGCGGAGGCCGCCGAGCCCGCGTCGTTGCTGCAACCGGCCGGCCTCTACGGCCCGTCGTTCCTGGCGACGGGAAATTATTTCGCCATCAAGGAATACAATTTCTCCGATCTCTACGTGCTATTCGTCGGCCATCTCAGCGACCGCATCCTCGATCCGCGGCCGTTCGCGACGCCGTGGGTCAAGGTCGCGCAACTGCCCACCAGCGATCTGACGCGGATGCAGACCATTCTCACCGCGCGCGGCTATTACCACGACAAGATCGACGGCAAAGCCGGCATGCTCACGCGTGCCGCGCTCGGCGAATATCAGAAGCGCAACGGCCTCAAGGTGGATTGCTGGCCAAGCGCCGCGGTGCTGGCGCATATGCAGACCGTCCGGCAGCATTGACTGCCGCCCGCATCGACAGCGCACGCAAGGCAGGAATCGGGTGGTGGCATCCGGTATCCGCAGTCATATCGGCTTGCGAAGGAGACCGCGATGTCCGCACTGTCGGGGCCGCTTTTCGTTCTGCTGTTCACGCTGTCGCAGGCGTTTCGTGACGTCTATTTCGGCAGCACGTTTCAGCGGCTCGATTTCTTTGCCGTCATCCTGCTGGCGTTCGCGCTCTCGACGGCTATCTTTGCCGTCGTCGCGCTGATCAGGGCGCCGGGCGATTTTCGCCGATTGCGTGGTCACGCCGGCGCGGTTCTTGCCGCCAACATCACGACCGCAGCGGCATGGTCGTATTTTTTCTTCGCACTGACCTACCTCGATCCTGCAATCGTCAATACCATTCACAGCGCCATGGGACCGCTGACAGTGGTGCTGCTCGGCGCATGGGGCATTGCCCTCGCCAAACCCAGAACCATTGGCCGCGTCGAATATGTCGGCTATGCGGGGATTGCGGTATCTGTTGCGGCCTTATGGTGGGTGGTCATCAGCGGTCATTCCGGTCTGCCGACGACAAATCTTTGGGCAAGCATTGCCGGCTTGGCGTTACTCGGCGTCAGCGGCGTTTCCATCACCATCAGCCTACTTTATTGCAAGCGCTTGCAGGATCGCGGGATCGGCGTGGATACCGTGACCACGGTGCGTTACGGTACGCTTATCCTGCTCGCCGCCGCGGTCGTCTCCTGGAGGGGAGAAATCGACAGCGTTACGACGCCGCAACTCGGCGGGCTTGCCCTCGCCGCGACCGCACTGATCATCCTGCCGCTCTATGCGTTCCAGCTCGGCATTGGCCGCACCGCGCCGCTGACCGCGCAGGTGATCCGTGCGTTGGGTCCCGTGTTCGTGTTCGCGCTGGAGCAGTTCAACGG
>JASHRY010000254.1 GCA_030037105.1 Xanthobacteraceae bacterium | reverse complement strand
GAGGGTCAAACCGCGCACACAGGCAAGCCTTGCCGTCTCGGCCGACGGTGTCCGCTGGATTTTGCTCAATGCTTCGCCTGACCTTCGCGCCCAAGTGCAGGCGACACCGGCACTGCAGCCGCGCGCCGAGCCCCGCGGCAGCCCGATCACAGCCGTCGTTCTGACCGGCGCCGAGGTCGACCAGGTCGCGGGGCTGCTCACGCTGCGCGAGCGCCAGGGTCTTACCGTGTTTGCCACCGCCGAGACGCTCGCGGTGCTTGAGACCAATCCGATATTCCGCGTGCTCGCCGCCGATGTGGTGACGCGCAGCACCGTCGCGCGCGACCGGCCGTTCTCCCTGCCGGGCGGTCTTGACGCGGAACTGTTCGCCGTTCCGGGCAAGATCGCGCTCTATCTCGAAGACGGCGACCCGGCGCTCGCAGCCCAAAGCGGATTTGCCGAGAGCGGAGTCAATGTGGGCGTCGAGATTGTGTGCGGCGGACGACGGCTCGCCTATGTGCCGAGCGCGGCCGGCCTCACCGCGGCCTTGCGCGAGCGCCTCGCCCGCGCCGACGTGGTGTTGTTCGACGGCACCCTTTTCACCGACGACGAAATGATCTCGACCGGCACCGGCGGCAAAACCGGCCGGCGCATGGGCCATATGCCGCTCGCCGGCGAGAGTGGAACGCTCGCCGCGCTCGCCGGCCTTCCTGGCCGGCGCATTTTGACCCATATCAACAACACCAATCCGGTTCTGATCGACGGCTCGGCCGAGCGGCGCAAGGTCGAGGCATTGGGCTTCGAGATCGCGGAGGACGGCATGGAGATCGCGCTGTGAAGCCGTTGAGCGCGGACGAGCTCGAAGCCCGCCTGCGCGACATCGGCGCCCGACGCTATCACCGGCTGCATCCGTTCCACAGGCTGCTGCATGGCGGCGGCTGCACCAAGGGCCAGGTGCAGGCGTGGGCGCTCAACCGCTACTATTATCAGGCGATGATCCCGATCAAGGACGCGAGCCTGATCGCCCGCTGCGAGGATTCGGCGATGCGCCGCGAATGGCGCGGCCGACTCGTCGATCACGACGGCGCGCGCGCCGGCGAAGGCGGCATCGCGCGCTGGCTGAAGCTCACCGACGGGCTCGGCCTCGACCGCGACTATGTTGTCTCGCTGCGCGGATTGTTGCCGGCGACGCGCTTTGCCGTCGACGCCTACGTGCATTTCGTGCGCGAGAAGCCGCTCGTCGAGGCGATCGCCTCCTCGCTCACCGAACTGTTCTCGCCGCAGATCATCAGCGAGCGCATCGAGGGCATGCTGAAGAGCTACGATTTCGTCACCGCGGAGACGCTCGCCTATTTCTCGCAACGCCCGCCGCAGGCCGAGCGCGATGCGCGCTTCGCCCTCGACTACGTCAAGCACAACGCGCGCACACCGCAGACGCAGCAGGGCGTGCTTGCCGCGCTCGAGTTCAAATGCGATGTGCTGTGGGCGATGCTCGACGCGCTCTATCACGCCTACGTCGCGCCGAAGCACCTTCCGCCCGGCGCGTTTGCGCCCGGGGATTAGGACGCGGCCGTGAACGGAACCGCTGCAGCGATTGCCGCGAACGCGCGTCCGCGCCTGCCGCGCGGCGTGCGGCTCGTGCATAATGAGGCGCAGGGCGGATGGCTGCTGCTGGCGCCCGAGCGCGTGTTCAAGGCCGACGCCATCGCCGCCGAGGTCGTCAAACGTTGCACCGGCGAGGCGACATTCGCCGCCATCGTCGACGACTTGGCAGAGAGCTATTCGGCGCCGCGCGAACGCATCCTTGCCGATGTGACGGCGCTGCTGCGCGGCCTCGCCGACAAGAGGCTCTTGGAATTGTGATAGGATTCGCCGTTATTCCGGAAGCCGCGCAGCGGCTGTCTGGAATCCATAACCCCGAGCCGAGCAGAACTTGCATCGATCGTGGTTATGGATTCCGGGCTCGCGCCTGGCGGCGCGCCCCGGACTGACGGGCCTCATTTGTCGAGGGCGTCACCGTGTCAACGACCGCGGCACTTTCCAAGCCGCTCGGCCTTTTGGCCGAGCTGACGCACCGCTGTCCGCTGGGCTGCCCTTATTGCTCCAACCCGATCGCGCTCGATCCGCGCGCCAGCGAGCTCGACACCCAGACCTGGGCGCGGGTATTCGCCGAGGCCGCCGCGCTCGGCGTCCTGCAAGTGCATCTTTCCGGCGGCGAGCCCGCCGCGCGGCGCGACCTCGTCGCGATCATGGCGGCGGCCCATGACGCCGGCCTTTACACCAATCTCATCACGTCCGCGGTCGGCGTCACGGCCGCCAACTTGCGGCGACTCGCCGAAGCCGGCCTCGACCATGTGCAAATCTCGATCCAGGACAGCGAGCGCGCTTCCGCCGACCACATCGCCGGCTATGAGGGCGCCTTCGTCCGCAAGCGGGCGCTGGCCGCCGAAGTCGTGGGCCTGAAGATTCCGCTGACCGTCAATGCCGTGATGCACCGCGCTAATATCGACCGCATCGAGGAGATGGTGGCGCTCGCGCTTGCGCTCGGCGCCGGCCGCATCGAGATCGCGCACGTGCAGTATTACGGCTGGGCGGTGAAGAACCGCGCCGCTTTGATGCCGAGCGCCGCGCAGGTCGCGCGCGCGGCCGCCCTGGTCGAGGAATTGCGGGCGCGGCATCACGGCCGGATCGTCATCGACGCCGTCGTTCCCGACTATTATGCCCGGCTGCCGAAGCCCTGCGTCGGCGGCTGGGGGCGGCGCTCGCTCAATGTGACGCCCGCGGGTAAAGTGCTGCCCTGCCACGCCGCCGAATCGATCACCGGCCTCGAATTCTGGTCGGTGCGCGAGCACTCGCTCGCCGACATCTGGGCGAATTCGCCGGCGTTCAACGCCTTCCGCGGCACCGCCTGGATGCAGGAGCCGTGCCGAACTTGCCCACGGCGCGAGATCGACTTCGGCGGCTGCCGCTGCCAGGCCTTTGCGCTGACCGGCGACGCCCGCGCGACCGATCCGGTCTGCCACCTCTCGCCGCGCCACGAGGATGTCGCCGCGCTCGCGGCCGTGCAGGAAGACGCGCCCTACGTCTATCGGCGGATGTGACGTCCCGCATGAGTTTTGCCGAAAACCGGTTTCCACTTTTCCGGATGATGCTCTAACATCGGCCATCGGCGGCGGCGCGATACGGAAAAGCGAGAATGACGCTACTTTCCGTCAACGAAAAATCCTACGACGTCGACGTCGAGCCGGACACCCCCTTGCTCTGGGTGCTGCGCGACACGATCGGGCTCACCGGCACGAAATACGGCTGCGGCATCGCCCAATGCGGCGCCTGCACCGTGCTCATCGACGGCGTCGCCACGCGCTCCTGCCAGGTCCCGGTCGGCAGCCTCGGCGCTCGGCAGGTTACGACCGTCGAGGCGCTGGCGCAGAACGGCACGTTGCATCCGGTGCAGAAAGCCTGGCTCGATCTCGACGTGCCCCAATGCGGCTATTGTCAAAGCGGAATGATGATGGCGGCGGTGGCTCTGCTGCAACAGAAGCCGAACCCGACGGATGCCGATATCGACGCGGCGATCACCAATATCTGCCGCTGCGGCACCTATCAGCGCATCCGCGCCGCGATCCATGCCGCCGCCAATGCGCAGTGGAGCGGCGATCCGGGCGAGATCGCGCGAAGTGCGCGCCGCTAAGGCGTCCCTTCGGGAGCCGTTATCAAGAGGATCGCGAGGCGGCGCGCCTTCCGCCCGTTGAGAAGCCGCCGCGGCGAGGGACGGCCCGTTGCGGCCATGCGGCTTCCGCCGCGACGCGGATTCGACCGGCCGGACCGCATTTTGCCTTTTTGCAGCAAATATTTGGGCGCAGGTGCCGCGCCGGCGGCCACGAAAGCGACACAGATACCGCGCATGTGCTTGTTTGCAGCTCGGCTGTCATCCCGTATATTCGACCGGCCCAGCAAACATCGGAAACGCGTCCCTTGACCGCGGCTACTGGCTTGAAACGCCTGGCGATTGCCATTGTTGCCGTCGTCGCGGCGGGCGTGCTCGCGCTGGTGGGGTTGTCTTTTCTTATTCCCGCCGCGGCGGTGCGGGATGCGGTCAGCGCCGAGATTCGCGCGGTCACCGGCCTGGAGCCGACGCTGCGCGGGAGCGTCGCGGTCTCGTTTTTCCCGTCCGGCACGGTGACCTTTCACGATGTCCTGCTCGGCGACGACGGCGGCGGCGAGCCCGCGGTCGTGGCCGACGAATTGACGGCACATCTGCGCTACTTCCCGCTGCTCGCCGGACGGATCGAAATCGCGGATGTGACGCTGGTGCGGCCGACGATCACGGTCGCTTTCCTGCCCGGCGGCGGGTCGAACTGGTCGGGACTGATCAAATCGCTCGCGCGCGCGCTCAAGCCCGATCACGACCGCACGACCTTGTTCTCCGAGATCGGCATCCAGGGCGGGTCCGTTGTCATTCATAATCGCTATGCCGGCAGGGACGTGACCGACCGGCTCGACGGCGTGGAGTTTCAGCTCGCCTGGCCGTCGATCTCGCGCAGCTTCGGCGCCAACGGCCGTTTCGTGTGGCACAACCAGCCGATCGAGGCGAGTCTCACCTTGAGCGATTTTCTGGCGGCGCTCGCCGGCGACCGCTCGGGCGTCAAGCTCCGGCTTGCCGGCGCGCCGCTGAAAATCGCCTTCGACGGCGCCGCAAGCTCTCAGCCGACGCTCAAGATCGAAGGCACGCTGAGCGCCGAATCGCCCTCTTTGCGCGACGCCATGCGCTGGACCGGGGGCAACGAGCCGCCGTTCGGCGGCTTCGGGCGTTTCGCGCTCCGGGCGCAAAGCCGAATCGGCAGCGGTCAGGTCTCGCTCACCGGTGTCAACGTCGAACTCGACGGCAACACCGCCGAAGGCGTGCTCACGTTATCGACCGACAGCCATCGCGCGGTCGAGGGAACGCTCGCCGCCGATACTCTCGATCTCACGCCTTATGTCGGCGGCATTCGCTTGCTGGCGGCCAACGAGCGCACCTGGGATCAACTGCCTATTGCATTGAACGGGCTTGCCGACTTTGACCTCGACCTGCGGCTGTCGGCGGCAAGCATCAAGATCGCGACCGCCCGGCTGGGCCGCACCGCGGTCGCCGCCAACATGCGCGGCGGCAAGCTCGACCTCACCATTGGAGAATCGCAGGCGTTCGGCGGCACCGCCAAGGGGTCGCTCGGGCTCGCCAGCGCCGACGGCGGCGTCGCGGTCAGCTCGCACCTGCAATTTACCGATGTCGATCTGCAAAACTTTTTCGGCCAGGTGTTCAAGATCCACAAGCTTGAGGGCCGGGGCAATCTGGCGCTCAACATCGAGGGATCGGGCAGTTCGGTGCTGGCGGTGACCAACACGCTCAACGGCACGGCAAGCCTCGCCGCCCATGACGGCGCGCTTGTCGGCATCGATGTCGAGCAATTGTTGCGCCGGCTGGAGCGGCGGCCGCTGTCGGGCAACGGCGACTACCGCACCGGACGCACACCCTTCAAGCAGTTGGCGCTAAGCCTCAAGGTCGCGCAGGGCGTGGTCTCCGTCGACGACATGCGCATCGACGGCCCGGCGGTGCGCATCGACGGCAGCGGTCAAGCCTCAGTGCCCGCGCGCGATCTCGACCTCAAGGGGGTCGCCACGCTTGTTGCGAGCGCCCACGCCAGCGATTTCGCGCTGCCGTTCGCAGTGCAGGGCCAGTGGGACGACCCGATCGTGCTGCCGGACGCGCAAAGCCTGATCCGCCGCTCGGGCGCGGCCGCTCCTCTGCTCGAAGCCGTCAAGGACCGCAATGCCGGTGCTGTCGTGCGCTCGGTGATCGACAAGCTCCTGGCGGCTCCGGCCGCAACCTCCGGCCCGCCGCCGAAGGGCTCCCAATAGCTGCGGATCGCTTGGCGCGGCGTGCTGCCCCGTCGTTTACAAGACGCTCTCGACGTCGGTCTTGGAGAAATCCTCGCCGATATAAAGCAGCCGACGCGAATGCTCCTTGGCAGTCGCGTACGCAAAGCAGCCGCATGCCCGCCCTTGCCTCATCGTTCGTAAGCCCGCGGTCAATCGGCCCTTTGCGTCTGTTAGGGAAATTCGCATGCCCCACCGTTTCCGACCAATTAATGGGCCATAGCAACATATGGACCATTCAGTAGTTCATTTCAGGGTCGCGCCGCGCGCCCCGGTGAGCTTGGCGAGGAGGGCGGCGCCGATGACGGCAACGCCGACGACGCCGACCATGATGCTGCACACGGCGTTCATCTCCGGCTTCACCCCGAGGCGAACCTCGGAATAGATGCGGATCGGCAGCGTGGTCGCGCCCGGCCCGGTGGTGAAGCTCGCGATGACGAGGTCATCGAGCGAGAGCGCGAAGGCCAGCATCCAGCCGGCGGCGACGGCCGGCAGGATGAGCGGCAAGGTCACCTCCAGGAACGTGCGCAACGGCGAAGCGCCGAGATCCATCGCCGCCTCTTCGAGGCTCATGTCGAAGTCGACGAGCCGCGACTGCACGATCACGGTGACAAAGCACATCGCCATGGTGGTGTGGGCGACGGCGACGGTCCAAAAGCCGCGATCGACGGAGATGGCCACGAACAAGAGCAGCAACGACAGGCCGGTGATCACTTCCGGCATGACCAGCGGAGCATAGATCATCGCGGCGAACAGGAGTCGGCCGCGGAAGCGGCCGCAACGCACCAGCGCCAGCGCCGCGAGCGTCCCCAACAGCGTGGCCGCGCTCGCCGCGACGAGCGCGAGGCGGATGCTGATGAAGGCCGATTCGACGAGCGGCGCGTCGTTGACGAGCGCGGCGTACCAGCGCGTCGACCAGCCGCCCCACACCGCGACCAGTCGCGAGGCGTTGAACGAATAGATCACCAGGACGACGATCGGCAGATAAAGGAAGGCGAGGCCGAGGACGATGGCGAGGAGATTGAAGGCGGACAGCCTGCGCATGATCAATCCCGTTCCGCGGCCGGCATGGTCTGGCTCTGATAGGCGATGATCGGCGTGACCAGGAGACAGACCAGCACCACCGCGATCGCGGAGGCGGTCGGCCAATCCTTGTTGCCGAAAAATTCCGTCCAGATCGTCTGCCCGATCATCGGCGATCGCGAGCCGCCGAGCAGATCGGGAATGACGAACTCGCCGACGATCGGGATGAAGCACAGGAGCACGCCCGCAAGCACGCCGGACGACGACAGCGGCAGCGTCACCAGCCAGAACGTGCGCCAGCGCGGGCAGCCGAGATCGGCCGCCGCCTCGATGAGCGACTCGTCGAGCTTCTCCAGCGTCGCGTAGAGCGGCAGCACCATGAACGGCAGATAGGAATAGACGATGCCGATATAGACGGCGGTATCGGTCGCGAGCCAGGCCGGCGGCTCTTTCACAATCGCCAGCGCCAACAGCACCTGATTGAGCGGACCGTCGCGCTGCAGGATGTTCATCCAGGCATAGATGCGGATGAGCAGCGAGGTCCAAAACGGCAGCACGGTGAGCACGACCAGCACCGCCTGCCAGCGCCGCGGCGCGCGCGCGATCGCGTAGGCGATCGGATAGCCGATGACGAGCAGAATGAGGGTGGAGAATGCGGCGATCTCGACGCTCTTGACGTAGGACAGGACGTAGAGCGGATCAGAGCCGATGAGCCGGTAATTGTCGAGCGAGAGCCCGGTGAAAAAGCCGGCGATGCCGCGCCATCCCGCCGCGAGATCGAGCACCGGGCGGTACGGCGGCTGCGCGATCGCCGTCTGCGCCATGCTGATCTTGAGCACGATCAGAAACGGCACCAGAAAGAAGGCGACGAGCCAGGCATAGGGAATCGCGAAGACGAGCTTCTGCCAAAAGGATTGTCGCCGGTTTCGCATCATGCCGTTGTCTTCGTCGCTTCGCTCTCCGCCGGCGCCGGCCTAGCGCGTGAGCACGATCGCGGCCTCGGGCGGCCAGCTCAGCCATACCTGGTCATCGGGCGCGATGGCGTGGCCGAAACCGCCGCTATTGGCGATCACCGCCCGCACCTGCGAGCCATCGCGGATGCGCAATTTGTAGCGCGACAGATCGCCGAGATAGCCGATTTCGACGACCGTCCCGGCGACTCGGTTATCCAGGCCCGGCAATGGCGGCTCGCGGGCGATACGGATCTTTTCCGGCCGCACCGCCACCCAGACGATCCGGCCCGGCTCGGCGTCGACCGGCCGTGCCACGCGCAAATTGCCGGCTGCGGTGCCGTCGACGCCGAGACAATCGTCGCTCAAGCGGCCCTCGAAGAGGTTGACGTCGCCGACGAAGTCGGCGACCCAGCGCGAGTTCGGCCGCTCGTAAATCTCGGCCGGCGGCCCGATCTGCACGAGCCGCCCGCGATCCATCACGCCGATGCGGTCGGCCACCATCATCGCTTCGCTCTGGTCATGGGTGACGATGACGAAGGTGAGGCCGAGCTGTCGTTGCAGCTCCACCAGCTCGAACCGCATTTCGCCGCGCAGCTTCTTATCGAGCGCCGCCATCGGCTCGTCGAGCAGCAACACCCGCGGGCGCTTGACGAGCGAACGCGCCAGGGCGACGCGCTGGCGCTGGCCGCCGGACAGTTCATGCGGCTTGCGGGCGCCGAGCGCCTCGAGTTTGACCAGGGCAAGCATGTCGGCGACGCGGCGGGCAATCTCCAGCTTGGCGAGACCCTCCTGCTTGAGGCCGAACGCGACGTTGGCCTCGACGGTAAGGTGCGGGAACAGCGCGTAGCTCTGGAACATCATGTTGACCGGGCGCCGGTAGGGCGGCACGCCGGCAAGGTCGATACCGTCAAGCAGGATGCGGCCGGCGCCCGGCCGCTCGAATCCCGCGATCAGCCGCAAGAGCGTGGTCTTGCCGCAGCCTGAGGGTCCGAGCAGCGCAAAGAACTCGCTTTCATATACGTCAAGCGACAGATGATCGACCGCGACGACGCCGCCGAACCGCTTGGTCAGGGCCTCGCTGCGCAGCAGCGGACGCAAGTTCGGATCGGTCCACGGCGCAAAATCTCGTTTCGATCCGGCGATCATTTCCACTCCGGCGGCGACGCGAGAGAGAGACGGCGCCATCGCGCATCACGTTAGATGTGAGCATGATTCCGGTGAAACTGGGAACAGGTTTCCGGACCGGAGCGCAATCCGCTCACATTGAATCGGATTGCGCGCCGGCGTCTCGGCTGAACATGAGCTTTGCGGAAATCCGTTGCCGCTTTTCCGCATCATGCTCAAAATCACGACCCGATCGCGTTGCGGTCACGCGCCGGAACCGCCTCGGCCGCCCGATCGCCGCCGTCATTCGCCGAGATGCAACTCCTGGAGAACGCGCGCGCTAAGCGCATCGGGGTCGCGAACGCCCCGCTGCGCGAGTTCGATGATCTTCTTGGCGACGACTTCGGCCGCCGGGTCGGAACGCGGACGCAACTTCAGCGATCTGCACACATCGTCGAACGCGACCGACATGGCGCGAACGACTTCGGGCTCGAACGCCTGACCGGTCAGGAACGGAGTAATCGGCATTGCGCTACGCGATGAACAGGCGGGAGCGCAACCGGTCTCTCAGTCACCGACGCCTGTCCGACTGTTGTCGGTGATGAAGAACAGTGTGTCTCAATTTCCATATTTGTCGAGTGATTAATTTGGTTCTCCGGTTGTCGAGTGGTAAATTCAATACTCAACCAGAGGAGGCGCCTGCCGTCAACGCGCGCGAAGATTGGCGCGCATCCTCGGGTCGCGCTGGCCTCGGCTCCCGTCGAAGCCAGCGCGGCTTTCTCGACGGAATCGGCGGCGAGCTTGCGCGGTTCCGGACCGCAATAATCGCCCAACAGCACGGCCGGCCGCGGCGGCGGGTGATCGAGACGACATCGGCAACCCGATTGGTTCGCGCGCCCGCGCGCGGCGGCGCGCGCCGACGTGGTGAGCGGTCTGTTAATGCCGCGCCGGCATCCCGTTATCCGCTCCCCATGAAGCGATCAAGCGCCGTTCGCTGCGCCTCGGAGAAGCGCAGGCCGAGCTTGGAGCGGCGCCACAGCACGTCATCGGCCGTTTGCGCCCACTCCTTGGTCATCAGGTAGCGCACCTCGGCGGCGGTGAGGTCGGCGCCGAAGCACATGCCGAGTTCATCGAGCCGCGTTGCCGTCTGCAGCACGTTCTCCGCGCGCGTGCCGTAGGCGCCGACGAGCCGGCGCGCGTGGTCTTCGGTGAGGAACGGCCATCGCCGCCGCATGCGCTCGATAAGCGCCGGGGCGCCGTCATAGACGAAGTCGCCGCCCGGCAAAGCGCTTCCCGCGGTCCAGGGCGGCGAACGCGGCAACCACGGAGAAAGCCGCTCGAGCACGTCCTCGGCCAGGCGGCGATAGGTCGTGAGCTTGCCGCCATAGACCGTAAGCAACGGCGCTTCGCCGCGGCGCCGGTCGAGGACGAGGACGTAATCGCGCCCGACGTCTTGCAGCCGGCGCGCGCCGCCCCCGTAGAGCGCACGCACCCCAGCGAAGGCCCATACCATGTCGGCGACGGCGATCGTGGCGCGGAAATAGCCGTTCACCACTTGGCAGAGATAGTCGATCTCCTCGGCCGTGGGCAGGGCCGCGCCCGGATCGCCGACAAAATGCCGG
>JASHRY010000253.1 GCA_030037105.1 Xanthobacteraceae bacterium | reverse complement strand
GCATCGGCCGATTCGCAGCGACGCTCACGGCTGGCGAAGCTTCAAACTATTTCAGGCATGCAGGCTATGCGTGAAATCAACCGGAATCTGCTCTAGGCCGTTCAAGCCGCGAGCAATTTTTGCACTTCGTTGACGAGTTCACGCAGGTGAACCGGCTTGGAGAGCACCTTGGCGTGCTTTGGTGCGCTCGAGTCGGAGTTGAGCGCGACCGCAGCAAAGCCGGTGATGAACATGATCTTGATGTCGGGATCAAGCTCGGCGGCGCGGCGGGCGAGTTCGATGCCGTCCATCTCCGGCATGACGATATCGGTGAGCAAGAGCTCGAACGGCTCCTCGCGCAGGCGTTGATAGGCGGCGAGCCCGTTGTCGTAGGAGATGACCTCGAAGCCGGCGTTCTGCAGCGCCTTGACCAGGAATCGCCGCATGTCGATATCGTCTTCCGCAAGCAGGATCTTGGGCATGGTTCCTCGAACCGGCATCGGCCGGCCCCCTAGATTCCATAAGCCGGATGCCGGGTAAACATGAAGTGAAGGTTGTCCGCGGCAAGGCGTTACCACGCTATGGACAATAGCCGCTGGCGCACGCTAGGGAACAATGCCGCGCCGCGTTCGCGTCTCGGGAAGCCTTGCCGGGCGTCATGTCGGAATTCCAGGACGAATTCGACCCTCCGTTCGAAGCCGTCGAGCCGGCGCAATGCCGTGGCCCGGTGCTGTTCAATTCGCCCCATAGCGGCCGCGTCTACCCGCGCGAGTTCCTGCTGACTTCGCGGCTCGACCTTGCAACCTTGCGCCGCTCCGAAGATTCCTTCGTCGATGAATTGATTGCCGGCGTGGTGACCCGCGGACACCCGCTGGTGCGGGCCCATTTCCCGCGCTGCTATGTCGACGTCAACCGCGAGCCTTACGAACTCGACCCGCGCATGTTCGACGGCCGGCTTCCATCCTTCGCCAATACCCGCTCGATGCGGGTCGCCGGCGGGCTCGGCACGGTAGCGCGCGTGGTCGGCGACGCCCAGGAAATCTACGATCAGCGCATTTCCGTCGCCGAGGCGCTGCGGCGCATCGACGGCCTCTACAAGCCGTATCATCGCATGTTGCGGCGCGTGTTCATGCGTCTGCATCGCGACTTCGGCGCCGCCACGCTGATCGACTGCCATTCCATGCCTTCGACGACCGGCGCCAAGGATGAGCGCCCGCGCGCCGATTTGGTGCTGGGCGACCGCTACGGCACGAGCTGCGTTCCGGTCATTACCGAAACGATCGAAGCGACCATGCGCAGCTTCGGCTACGTGGTCAGCCGCAACAAGCCGTACGCTGGCGGCTTCATCACCGAGCACTATGGCAATCCGACCGCCGGGTTGCATGCGATCCAGCTCGAAATCAACCGCGCGCTCTATATGGACGAGCGGCGCTATGAGCGGGCGCCGTCGTTCGACAAGCTAGCGGCCGAATTTGCAATCTTGGCCGACCGCCTCGCCGCGATCCCGGTCGAAGAATTGCGCCCCTATCGCGCGGCAGCGGAATGAGCCGCAGAGCGGGGGCGATGCAGCCTCAGGGTTCATCGATGAAAAAAGGCCGCTCGCTGTTGCAAGCGGCCCAAGTCTAGGGAGGAAACGCCCAAGGAGGGCGACGGTAACGAGAAAATCTCTCGCTACCGCACTGCAACAATATACACCGCGCCGCACAAAGCGCAAGCTATATTGACGTATTGTTCCTGAATATCCCCCGAAATTCCCATCGAGCTGCTCCTTTTTATCCCATGGGTTGGTCTCATTGAAAATCTCATGAGCTGGCTCAGTGAAACTCAAAGTATATCAATAGATTAGTTTAGCCCAAGGTCCGGCTGGCGCCCTCATGGTTGCATAAAATTCAGGCAATCTTTCCCTCTCAGACTTCGTTTGATCTTCTAGAAGCCGATTTGATGATGAGGTGATCTGACGGAAACACATGATGAATTGCCGGGGTTGGCGTGCTCCGGTACTTCGAAGGCGGAGGCAGATATGACGGCGATCGATTTCGCGACCTTCGTCGACGAGCTTGCCGCCTTATCCGGCGAGACCCTTCGTCCATTTTTCCGTACCGCGCTCGGGATTGAGAACAAGAGCCTTTCCGGCGACTTCGATCCGGTGACGGCCGCCGACCGCGCCGCGGAAGCCGCCATGCGCGCGCTGATCAAGCGGACGTTTCCGGAGCACGGCATCGTCGGCGAGGAGTTCGAGGCTGAACGACCAGAGGCGGAATATGTCTGGGTCCTGGACCCGATCGATGGCACCAAATCCTTCATCTGCGGCATGCCCGCCTGGGGCACGCTGATTGCGCTGACCCGGCACGGCGAGCCGCTCTATGGCGTGATGCACCAGCCGTTCATCCGCGAGCACTTCACCGGCGACGGCCGCACCGCGCGCTATCGCGGCCCGGCCGGTGACCGGGCCTTGCGCACGCGCGCCTGCGCGTCGCTTCGGGACGCGGTGCTGCTGACGACCAGTCCGCTGATCATGAGCCATGCCGATCGCGAAAAATTCCGCCGCGCCGAGCAGGCGGTGCGGCTGTCGCGCTACGGTGGCGACTGCTACGCCTATTGCATGCTCGCCGCCGGGCACGTCGATCTCATCATCGAGACCGAACTCAAGCCCTATGACGTCCTGCCGTTGATTCCCATCATCACCGGCGCCGGCGGCGTCATCACCACCTGGGACAATGGCCGGCCGCATGGCGGCGGACGCATCATCGCCGCCGGCGATCGCCGCGTCCACGTGCAGGCGATGGAATTGCTCAATGGGTGATCTCGTCATTCCGGGGCGGGGCGAAGCGAGGGGCGCGGAATGACGCGCATTCAATACAGCGGCGTGCCCGGGACAAACGCGTCGAAAGCTGCCCAGAATTGCGCGCGGAAGCGGTCCTGCTCCATGAGAATCTCATGCTGCGCGCCGACGATGATGAGATGCGAGCCGGCACGCAGCAGCGTGGCGAAATCTTCGATCGCGGTGTTCGATACGATGGCGTCGCGCCCGGCTGCGACGATCAGGATCGGTTGGCGGATTTGCGCCGGATAGCTCGGTTCGCGCAACGTGCGCATGGCGCGAAACGCGGCGTCACACCAGGCGACCGTCGGCCCGCCGAGCCCGAGCGTCGGCTCCGCCTCCAGAATGGCGGCGTTACGGGCATAGCGCACGGGATCCGAAGTCAGGATATTGCCGATGAAAGGCCGCAGGTCGAGCACTCCCGGATAACGCCCGGGCACGAACATGCGGCCGCAGCCGGTGAGCCGCATAGCGCGCACAATCGCTCCGGCCAGCGCCATCGAATTGAGCCCGGCGATCGCAATCATCGGCGCGGACAGCACGATACGGTCGAACCAGCGGCGGCCTCGACGAGCCGCGCGGATGAGCACGGTGGCGCCCATGGAGTGGCCGAGGGCAAAGATCGGCGGCGGACAATCCGGCAGCACGATATCGCGCATGAAGGTCTCGAGATCGAGGTCGTATTCGGCGAAGTTTCGCACATGGCCTTTATGCGCGATGCGTAGCGCGCGCTCCGAGCCGCCCTGGCCGCGCCAGTCAAGAGCGGCGACCGCGAAGCCGCGCGCGCGCAAATCACGAACCGTCTCGAAATATTTCTCGATCCATTCGGTGCGGCCGGGAAGAATGCACACCGTGCCGCGGCGGCTGGCCGGCGGTGGCCAGCGCGCAAACCGCAGCGACACGCCGTCCGGCGTTTTGAGCGTGCCCGTGACCACGTTGTCCGGCACGGGGTTCGCGGGAATGGATACGAGCTTCATAGGAACGACGGCCGAACGGTGAACGGCCCGCTTATAGCCCGGTTATAGAGAGCGCGCGCCGGTCTTAATTGCGCCTTCCGTTACCCGGGAAAGGCTGGAGAGAAAGCCAGCAACATCGGCTAAGGTCTTGTTTACCTTTGGTTCGGCACCCCTTGCAGCGCCGGCATGGCGTTCCCATCTGCTTGATGCGCAGGCCATGAATGGCTGCGCAATATCCACGGGCCTGGTCACAAGGGCAGGCCTCCGCATGTCGCTTCAGAAGGAGGATATGCCATGCGAACTTTCGATCTAGCACCCCTTTATCGTTCGACCGTCGGCTTCGACCGGCTGTTCTCGTTGCTCGACCATGGACTCGAGGACGGGGTGCCCGGTTATCCGCCCTACAACATCGAGCGGACCGGCGACAATGAATACCGCGTTACGGTCGCCGTCGCCGGCTTCAGGGAGCCCGAACTTTCGGTCGTGGCGAAGGAGAACACCCTGACCATCCGCGGCGAGAAGAACGCCAAGGAAGAAGAGACGCGTGGTGAAGTGCTCTATCAGGGCATTGCCGCCCGCGCCTTCGAACGAGTGTTCCAGCTCGCCGATTTCGTCCAAGTCAAGGGCGCCAATCTCGAGAACGGCCTCCTGCATGTCGACCTGATCCGGGAGATTCCGGAGGCGAAGAAGCCCCGTACGATCCCGATCGGTAACGGCAAGGCGGTCGAGCAGAAGCAGGCTGCGTAAGCGGCCAAGCCGGGCTGCAAAGCACGGCTTCCCGTCAGCGCCCCGGTTTTCCGGGGCGCTTTTGTTTCGCGGGCCTCCGGGCGAGCGCGTTATCACTTGCTCTTGGCATCGCCGGGCTTGGCCTCGGTCGTCTCGACATGAGCGGGCTTTTTCGTCTCGGCCTTGCCTGCCGGGCCCTTCGGCGGCGAGGCGAGCGCTGACGCGAGCGGCGGCGCCATATCCGCCGAGCCGTGGCTGTCGGAGTCGGCGCGCGGCCAGGAGAAATCATCGGCGCGGCCGGCCGGCGCGATCAGCGTCTCACCGCGGGTGAGGACGCGCGTCGCGATCGGATCAGAGGTTGGCGGCACTAGACGGCTGCCGTCGCCCAAAAGGCCGTCAGTCTCGCCGCCGGCGGGGCCGTTGAGCGGGACGACCGCGCCGATCGCCGGCCGCGCTCCCGGCGCGGCTCCTTTCGGCAACTGCTCCGGACTCGGCAACGCCACCGGCACGCGATTCGTCATCACCCGGCGCAATTCGTGCTCGACATAAAGCGCGAGCTTCAGCGCGCCTGCCTTGGTGAAATGCACGCCGTCGCTGGTGCGCAGCCGGCGAATCTGACCCTCGAAATCCGGTCCCTGCGCCGCGAAGTTGCCCTTCTCGTCGACGAAGCCACCCCAAATATCGACATAGGTGATGCCCGCTTTCTCCGCTTCCGTGCGATAAAGCTCATCGAGATAGCTCATATCGCTGGTCGAGCGCGTACCGCGGATCGCCGGCAAGCCGACCCAAAGCACCGGCACGCCTTTGCTCTTGAGCGCCGCGATCATCTCGTCGATGCGCTTTGAATAAAGCTCGGCCCACTTGTCGGTGCGAAACTCGTAGGTCCCGACTTGGCCCCGGCGCTGCCGCGCCTCGCGGGCAGCGCCCGCGACAGCGGATTCCTGCGCTTGGTCCGCGCCGGATGGCGCGGGCGGCGCCTCGTCGTTTCCCGGCGTCCGGCTCTGCGCCGAGGCCGGCGGGGTTTGTTTGGCCGGCTGCGGTCCTTGCTCGGAAGGATGCTGCGCGGGCGCGCCGATGCGCTCGCGCAGCGACAGGCGGTCGTTCAGTCCGAGCATGACGACGATGGCATTCGGCTTTTCGTTCGCCAGCACCTCCTTGGCCACCTGCGGCCATTCCAACGCCTCGTTGCGCGTGTCGTAGCGCACGAGGCCGGAATTTGTCCGGACCCTGCGCACAACGCCGATCTCCGGCGTGTCGGCGAACGCCATCTCCAGCCCGTAGCCGAGCCAATCGGCGAACGAGTCGCCAATGACCAGCACCGTCTCGGTCGGCGGCGTCTCGACTTTGCGCGGCGGCGGCGCCCTGGAGTAATCGGGCGGCCGCGGCGGCGGACCGATGGGGTTAAAGCCGCCGCCCCTCCAGAACGGGAACGGAAAGAACTCCCGCAACTGGATTCTTTCCGGAACCGGCCGCGCCTCGAAGGCGGCATGGCCGGCGAACAACTGCGCCCCGGCCGGCACCGCGAGCAACGCAGGCGCCGCGACGAGCGCGACCGTGACGGCAAGCCGTCGCCAGTTCCTTGCCTTTATGCTCCGCGCCATCATCAACTCGTCCGGTGAATTGTTGCCCGATCAGGATGCGGCTCGACCCGCGGGCCGACCAACGTCGATACTAACCGAAATTGTCAATCTGAGGATCGTTTCATCGTTAGCATCCTCATCCTCCCCTCCCCCGCAAGACCCCGCAAGGGTGAGCGCTTTGAGGCGTCATGGCGGGTTACGCCGCGTCGCGGCTGACCCACCCGCGCCCGGCAGAACTCGGGCGCGTCGCGTCGGGAAGACATTTTTTCTCCACTTCTTAGGAGCGATGTTGTGCCGCCGCAAAATTCACGTCACACTGTATTTGCGTCACACCGTTGGTGACACTGTTGATGTTAGAGATCGTGTCGGAGCGATGGGCGAGCAACCGCGACGCGACAAACCGTGGATTTTCCGCACCTATGCGGGGCATTCGACTGCGACCGCCTCGAACGCGCTTTATCGCAAGAATCTGAGCAAGGGGCAGACCGGCCTCTCCGTCGCCTTCGATCTGCCGACGCAGACCGGCTACGACAGCGATCATCCGTATGCCAAGGGCGAGGTGGGCAAGGTCGGCGTGCCGATCTCGCATCTCGGCGACATGCGCACGCTGTTCGACGGCATTCCGCTCGCCGAGATGAATACGTCGATGACCATCAACGCCACGGCCGCCTGGCTGCTGGCGCTCTACGTCGCCCTCGCCGACGAACAAAATGTGCCGCGCGAAAAACTCACCGGCACCACGCAGAACGACATCATCAAGGAATATCTCTCGCGCGGCACCTATGTGTTCCCGCCGGCGCCGTCGCTGCGGCTCACCAAGGACGTGATCCTGTTCGCGACCAAGGAGATGCCGAAATGGAATCCGATCAACGTGTGCTCGTATCACCTGCAGGAGGCGGGAGCGACGCCGGTGCAGGAGCTTGCCTTCGCGCTCGCCACCGCCGTCGGCGTGCTCGACGCGGTGAAGGCGTCGGGCCAATGCGCCGCCAACGAATTCGGCGAAGTGGTCGGACGCATCTCGTTCTTCGTCAATGCCGGCCTGCGCTTGGTCACAGAAGTCTGCAAGATGCGCGCCTTCACCGAGCTGTGGGAGGAAATCACGCTTGAGCGCTACGGCGTGCGCGATCCCAAGCAGCGGCTGTTCCGCTACGGCGTGCAGGTCAATTCGCTCGGCCTGACCGAGCAGCAGCCGGAGAACAATGTCGCCCGCATTTTGATCGAAATGCTGGCGGTCACCTTGTCGAAGACCGCGCGCGCGCGGGCGGTGCAGCTTCCGGCCTGGAACGAGGCGCTCGGCCTGCCGACGCCGTGGGACCAGCAATGGTCGCTGCGCATGCGGCAGATCCTCGCCTACGAAACCGACCTTCTGGAATATGGCGACATGTTCGACGGCGCGCCGATCATTGCCGCGAAGGTCGCGGAACTGAAAGAGGCGGCGAAGGAGGAACTGGCGCAGATCGAAAAAATGGGCGGCACCGTCGCCGCCGTTGAATCCGGATATTTGAAGCAGCGGCTCGTCGAATCGAACTCGCGCCGCGTCGAGGCGATCGAGCGCGGCGAGCAGGTGGTGGTCGGCGTCAACCGCTTCGTCGAGACCGAGCCGTCGCCGCTTGCGCAGGCGGCGGAGGCTGTCGTCACCGTCTCGGCCGAGGCGGAGGCCGGGCAGATCGCGCGCCTCAACGCCTGGCGCGCCGCGCGCAACGGGCGGGCGGTCGCCGCCGCGCTTAACGGCCTGAGCAAGGCGGCGAAAAGCGGCGCCAACATCATGCCGGCCTCGATCGAATGCGCCAAAGCCGGCGTCACCACCGGCGAATGGGGTTTTGCCTTGCGCGCGGCCTTCGGCGAATACCGCGCGCCGACCGGCGTCGGCACCGCCATGCGCAACGATGCCGCGGGCCTCGACGACATCCGCGCCGAGGTCGATCGCGTGTCGAGAAAACTCGGCCGGCGGCTGAAGGTTCTGGTCGGCAAGCCCGGCCTCGACGGCCATTCCAACGGCGCCGAGCAGATTGCCGCCCGCGCCCGCGACGCCGGCATGGACGTGGTCTATGACGGCATCCGCCTGACCGCGGAGGCGATCGCCGCGGCGGCAGCCGAGAAGCGCGTGCACGTCGTCGGGCTGTCGATCCTCTCCGGCTCGCACCTGCCGCTGGTGCAAGACGTCATCGCGCGCATGAAGGCGGCCGGCCTCGACGATATCCCGATCGTGGTCGGCGGCATCATTCCGCCGCAGGACGCCGATGCTCTGAGAAACGCGGGCGTCGCCGCGGTCTACACGCCGAAGGATTTCGAATTAAACCGCATCATGGCCGACCTGGTGCGCATCGTGGAAGCGGCGGAACGCGCCGAGTAATACCAATGGCATTGGTATAAAGTGGATTTTACAGATCGAGTTGAATTCGGATCGCCCTTTCGATCGCCTTCATTTCTTCACTCGTCACATGCCCGATCTTCTCGCGCACACGCTCCTTTGCAATCGTCTTGATTTGATCGGCCATGGCCTTGTTCTGTCGCCCGCGAATCGTGACGTGCGCTTCGAAGAGGTACAGACGCTTTTCACTTGACGTTAAAGGAATGACCTGAACTCTGTTATTGTTGATATTGAAGCGGTCGTTCGACACGATTACCGCCGGCCGCGTCTTGCGGATTTCGCCGCCGATCACCGGGGCGAAATTGACCCACCAGATTTCACCGCGCCGGATAGCCGGGCCAATCACTGAAATCCTCGTCGGGCAATCCTTCGTCTACGCCACTCTCGATCCATTCCTTGGCTTCGTGTTCGCGTTCTTCATCCGCGGCAGCTTCGACATAATCTGCGTCGAGCTGCTTTTCCATGAAATGCTCACGCGTCATCTCATCGATGAAGCGGCTTATTTTTCTCCGGCCGACGCGCTTGTGGAGTGTCTTATAAACCTCGTCGGAGACGGTAATGGTCAGCTTCTTCGTCATATACGTATATTATACGTATTCAACCCGAAATGCTACTTCGCGTTTGGCCGCGGCGTCGCCGCCGCGAGCGCCTCGCTGAGCGCGCTCGGGCTGACCGGCTTGCGCAAATAGGCCTGCATTCCGGCGGCGCGCGCGGCGTGTTCGTCGCCCGCTTCGGTGCGGCCGGAGAAGCCGATGATCGGCGTTGCAGCCGCGGCGCCGGGAAGCGCGCGGATGCGTCGCGTCGCGGCGAGGCCGTCGATGCCCGCAAGCGTCACGTCCATCAGCACCACGTCGTAGCCGCGCTTGACCGCCACGACCGCTTCCTCGCCGGAACCGACGAAGTCGACGCGGTGGCCGAGCTCGGTCAGGATGGTGTTGAGGATGACGCGTCCATAGGGATTGTCCTCCGCGCACAAGACCGCGAGGCGGCGCGCCGCCGCCGGCTGCTGCATGCGTCCGCTCGCCGCCGCGACGGACGCAATCGGCAATATCACGGTCAGGCGGAAACGCGAGCCGCGATCGGGCGCGCTCGTGACGGTAAGATCGCCGCGCATCAATTTGGCGAGGACTTTGACGACGGCGAGGCCGAGGCCGGCGCCGCCGTAACGCCGCGCGATATCGGCGCTCGCTTGCGCGAATGGACGGAACAATCGCTTGATCTCGGCGCGGGTGAGCCCGATGCCGCTGTCTTCGATGGTGAAGATCAGTCGGACATGCCGGCGCGCGGCGCGCGCCGTCCGCGCCTCGAAGCGGACGACGCCACGTTCGGTGAACTTCACCGCGTTGTCGATGAGGTTCTCCAGTGCGGCGCGTAACCGCACCGGATCCCCCACCAGCATTTCCGGCAGGTCAGCGGCGATCATCACTTCGGCGCCGAGGCCCTTCGTTTCCGCCCGCGCAGTGAGCGATTCCGCCACGGCTTCGACGAGCCGGCGCGGCCGGAAGACTTCCGCGAGCAGCGTGAGCGGCCCGGCGTCGGCCTTGGCGGCGTCGATCACGAGCGTGGTGAGCGCGGCGAGGTGCTCGGCGCTTCCCTTGATTCCCGCCGCCCAACGCCGCTCGCGCTCACCGAGATTGGAGCTCGCGAGCAGCTCGCTGAGCGCCAAGACGCCGGTGAGTGCGGTGCGGATGTCGTGCGCGAACGCCGCGAGCGCGGCGTCATTCGCGTGCGCCGCGGCCTTGCGCCGACGCGCGCGGCGGCGCGCCGGCTTTGCGGCCGACCTTGGCTTGGACCTCAAGCGCGCCATGGCATCCCCCCGGGCGCCGCGTCGAGCATGCCACGCCGGCAGAGGGAACAAAACGGTTTGAGCGGCCCAATCCGCACCATATTCAGCGTCCAAGGCCCACCATGCGCCGGATATCCGCCGCAGTTGCACCGGCGGCGCGTAATTCGTGCAAGCCCGTCGCCTGCGTCGATTTCGACAGCTTGCGGCCGTCGCTGTCGAGGATGAGCCGGTGGTGATGATAGATCGGCGCGGACAGGCCGAGCAGCGCCTGCAACAAACGGTGAATACTGGTCGCCCAGAACAGATCCTGCCCACGCACGACGTCGCTCACGCCCTGAAATGCGTCGTCGATGACGACCGCAAGGTGATAGCTGGTCGGCATCTCCTTCCGCGCGAGCACGACGTCGCCCCACATTTGCGGCGCGGCAGTGACAAGGCCGGTTTGGCCCTGCGGTCCCATTCCGGTTTCGGTCCAGGTGAGCACGCCGACGCGCGCCACCGCCGCGTCCATGGCGAGCCGCAGCGCGAACGGCTCTCCGGCGCGACGGCGGCGCTCGCGCTCAGCGGGCGACAATTTGCGCGCGCGGCCGGGATAAAGCGGCACGCCGTCGGGATCGCGCGGCCAGCCGCCGAGCCGGTCCCGCGCGGCGACCAAGGCGCTAAGTTCGCTGCGGCTTTCGAAACTGGGATAGACGAGCCCCTGCGCTTCGAGTTTGGCGAGCGCGGCCCGGTAGTCGTCGAAATGCTCGCTCTGCCGCTGCACCGGCTCCTGCCAGCGCAGGCCGAGCCAACCGAGATCCTGGTAGATCGCGGCCTCATATTCCGGCCGGCAGCGCCAGGCGTCGATGTCCTCGATGCGCAGCAGCAGCCGTCCGCCGGACTCGCGCGCCATGTCGTCATTGAGCAATGCCGAGTAAGCATGGCCCAGATGCAGATATCCGTTCGGGCTCGGCGCAAAGCGAAAGACGCGGGTATGCACTGACGTTCGCCGTCTCGTCGTTTCCCGGGTTGACCGTCGGTCCCCCTCTGTCCACCAGATAAGATAGTTGCAAAGAACGACGGTTCGGAGATCGGACTGCGGCGTGAACCGGGCGGCATGGCATGCTGTCGCACATCCATAGCGAGGCCGATCTCGACACCGGCCTCACCGCACTGCGCCGAGCCGATCCGCGGTTCGGTGCGCTCCTAGCCGCGGCCGGGCGGCCGCCGTTGCGGCGGCGGCCGGACGGATTCGCCGGGCTTGCCGCCACTATCGTGGCGCAGCAGCTTTCGACCGCAAGCGCCAACGCGATCTGGGGACGGCTCGTCGCCGCGTTCGATCCGCTCGAACCTGCGGCCGTCCTGCGCGCCAAGCCTCACCGGCTCGCCCGGCTTGGTCTATCGGCCGCCAAAATCCGCACGCTGAAGGCGATCGCCCGCGCGATCGAACGCCACGAGCTTGTGCTCGCGACACTCGCCGACCTTCCCGCCGATGACGCCCACGCGGCGCTCACAGCCGTGCACGGCATCGGCCCGTGGACCGCCGATATTTATCTTTTGTCCTGCCTCGGTCACGCCGATGCATGGCCGGCCGGGGATCTTGCTCTGCAAGAAGCGGCCAGGCTCGCCTTCACGCTGCCGGCGCGACCGACCGCCAAGGAGATGCTGGAATTGGCGGAGCCTTGGCGGCCTTGGCGCTCGGTGGCGGCGCGTGTGCTGTGGACGTATTATCGCACCGTCACCGCAGCAGCCAAATCATCCGCCAACCGGCCGGCGCGCTCGTGAGGGCCGGCCGCCGTCCGCGGCCGCGCGCAAAATTACACGGGACAGATTGGCGACCGGCCATGTCGATTCGTTGACAATCCGGCGCACGTATCCTTATGCTGCCGCTCGTCTTCGCGAAGCGAGGAAGCCGGTGAGAACCCGGCGCGGTCGCGCCACTGTATTCGGCCCGTAAGTGTCTCAAGGCCGAGAGCCAGACCCCCTTCGCGATTGGTTTAACTCTAACGGGACGCGCAATCCCAGGAGGATGAAATGACCAGCACGATATTTGCTCCGGCACTTCCGGTCGCCGTCATACCGCTGCGCGAATGGCTTCCTTGGGCCATTTTCGCCGGGCTTGTTCTCCTGCTGGCGATCTATTTTGTCGGCGCGGAAGAAGGGGCCACGTCGCTCATCAGCGGCATGTACGTGCATGAATTCGTGCACGACGGCCGGCATCTGCTCGGCTTCCCCTGTCACTAGCCGACAGGAGCCATTCCCATGGTCAGGACGCTTCTCGTCCGCGGCATGCTTGTGGGCATCGTC
>JASHRY010000252.1 GCA_030037105.1 Xanthobacteraceae bacterium | reverse complement strand
AAGCGCGTCCAGGAAAAGTGGGAACCGGTTTTCCGTCCGGACGCGCGACAAACCATAAAGAGAGCGCGTCCAGGAAAAGTGGGAACCGGTTTTCCGTCCGGACGCGCGACAAACCATAAAGCTTGGTGGCTCAGCGGCGCTGCTCGAAGAAGCGCTTGAGCAGCGTTGCCGCGTCCGCTTCCGCCAGTCCGCCATAGATTTCCGGCCGATGGGCGCACGTGGGCGAGGCGAAGAATTTCACGCCGTGCTCGACCGCGCCGCCCTTGGGGTCGGCGGCGCCATAATAGAGCCGGCGGATGCGGGCGAACGCGATCGCTGCCGCGCACATGGCGCACGGTTCGAGCGTGACGTAGAGGTCGCAGTCCGCGAGCCGCTCGCAGCCGAGCTTGGCCGCCGCCGCGCGGATGGCGAGAAGTTCGGCATGGGCGGTCGGATCGCGGTCGGCGAGCGTGCGGTTGCCGGCCTGCGCGACGACGGCGCCGTCGCGCACGATAACGCAGCCGATCGGGACTTCGCCGCCGGCGCCGGCGGCGCCGGCTTGCGCCAACGCCAGGTCCATGAACGATGCCATCGCCGTTGCCTGATTGGCCGCCCGGGTTTATTGGCGGGCGCGGCCATGGACGGCAAGAGCAAATTCGATGGCGCCGGGGAGCGCGTCGCCAAGGTGATCGCCCGCGTCGGCCTCGGCTCGCGCCGCGAGGCCGAGCAATGGATCGCCGCCGGCCGCGTCGCGGTCAACGGCGCGGTGATCGACACGCCGGCGCGCAACGTAGCCGCGACCGACCGTATCAGCATCGACGGCAAACCGCTGCCGGCGCGCGAACGCACGCGGCTCTTCCTCTATCATAAGCCGCGCGGGCTCGTGACCGCGCGCGCCGACCCGCAAGGCCGGCCGACCGTCTTCGCGCGGCTGCCGCAGGAGCTGCCGCGCCTCGTCAGCGTCGGCCGACTCGATTTCAACAGCGAAGGACTTCTGCTGCTTACCAATGACGGCGGGCTTGCGCGCGCGCTCGAACTGCCGGCGACCGGCTGGCTCAGGCGCTACCGCGTGCGCGCACACGGCGCGGTGACGCAGGCAAGGCTCGACGAATTGTGCGCCGGCGCAACCGTCGATGGCGTCCGTTACCGGCCGATCGAGGCCACGCTCGACCGCGTGCAAGGATCGAACCTCTGGCTCACCGTGGCGCTGCGCGAGGGCAAGAACCGCGAGGTGCGCAACGTGCTCGGCCATCTCGGCCTCACGGTCACGCGCCTCATCCGCATCTCGTTCGGCCCCTTCCGATTGGGCGAGCTGCCCGCGGGCGCGGTCGAGGAGGTGCGCACGCGCGCGCTGCGCGAACAACTCGGCGAGCGCGTGATCGCGCTGTCGGGCGCGAATTTTTCCGCGCCGATCGCCGCCCCTCTTGCGCCGGAGAAGGACGCGGCGCCGCGACGACAGCCGCAGGACAGGTCGAAAGGCCGGCGGCCGAAAGACCGCGAAGCCAAGGACCACGGAGCCAAAAGCCGTGGATCGGCGAGCCATTCCTGGCGCATGCACGCCGATGAGCGTCCGGCGAAGAAGCTGCGGCGAAAATTCCACGGCTCGCGCCGCGACGACGGCAACGAGCACGAGCAGCACACGCGCATGCCGCGAGCCGGCCTGGTCGCGGACCGCGCCGGCCGCCGCGTGCTCATCGAACGGTTCGCGCAAGCGCCGCCGGAATCGTCGCCCCGGCGCGGCCGCCGGCGTCCGCGGAGTTTCTGATGCGCGTCGTCGGCGGCCGCCTGCGCGGGCGTGCGCTCGCCGCTCCTAAATCGCAGGCGATCCGGCCCACCGCCGACCGGCTGCGCCAGGCGCTGTTCAACATTCTCCAGCACGCCTACGATGAACCCGTGACCGGCGCGCGCGTGCTCGATCTCTTTGCCGGCACCGGCGCGCTCGGCATCGAAGCGCTGTCGCGCGGCGCGGCGTTCGCGTTGCTCGTCGATAGCGGCGCCGAGGCGCGCGCACTCATCCGCGAGAACGTGGCCGCGCTCGGTCTCGGCGGCACCGCCCGCGTCTTCCGCCGCGACGCGACCCAGCTTGGCGCCGCGCATCCGCTCGCGCCGTTCACGCTCGCCTTCCTCGATCCGCCCTATGGACAAAACCTCGCGGCGCCGGCGCTCGCCGCGGCCCGCGCCGGCTGCTGGCTCGCACCGCACGCGCTCGTCGTCGTCGAGGATGCGGCAAAGGCGCAATTCGCCGCGCCCGCGGACTTCACCGAACTCGAGCGCCGGCGCTACGACGAGACGGAGTTCGTCTTTCTGCGGCCGGCATAAGGCGCAGCCGACGCCATCCCACAGTGATTTTCTTCCGGACCGACATTTGCGCGACGCGGATTACGCCGCATCGGCAGGCTGGACCCGTCGCGATATTTCCTTGCCGCGCTCGCGTTCGATCGTCGCGATGTCGTATTGACCTTGCAGGTCGAGCCAAAAGCGCGGGCTATTGCCGAAATAACGCGAAAGCCGCACGGCGGTATCGGCGGTGATCGCGCGGCGCCCGTTCAAAATATCCGTGATGCGCCCGGACGGCACACCAAGATCAAGCGCAAGTCGATTGGCGCTCAGCGCCCGCGCCTTCAACTCCCGTTTGAGGAGCCGACCCGGATGAACGACAGGAGGCATGCTCTATCCCCGATGGTAATCAACGATTTCCACGTTGTCGGCGTCGCCTTTGCGAAACTGGTAAAGCACAAGATTTGTTCGTCCGCACGGCGGTATCGACCTCAACTTCCGTCACCGCCGGCCGAACAGGCGCTCGATGTCGGTGAGCTTCAGTTCCACGTAGGTCGGGCGGCCGTGGTTGCATTGGCCGGAATTCGGCGTTCGCTCCATCTCGCGCAGGAGCGCATCCATCTCCTGCGGCTTCAATCGGCGCCCGGCGCGGACGGAGCCGTGGCAGGCCATGGAGGAGGCGACCTGCATGAGGCGGCGTTCGAGCGGCAAGGTCTCGTCCCATTCGCTCATGTGCTCGACGAGGTCGCGCACCAGGCCCGCACCGTCGATCTCGCCGAGCAGGCCCGGCGTCTCGCGCAACGCCACCGCGCCGGGGCCGAAGGATTCGAGGACGAGCCCGTAACGCGTCAGCTCCTCGGCGCGGGCGAGGAGGCGCTCGACCGCGGCCTCGTCGAGCTCGACGATCTCCGGGATGAGCAGAATCTGCCGCGCGACGCCGCTCTTCTCGAGCTGCGCCTTGAGCGTCTCATAGACGATGCGCTCGTGAGCGGCGTGCTGGTCGACGATGACGAGGCCGTCGCGGGTCTGCGCCACGATGTAGGTGTCGTGCACCTGCGCGCGCGCGGCGCCGA
>JASHRY010000251.1 GCA_030037105.1 Xanthobacteraceae bacterium | reverse complement strand
ATCGGGTGTTGTCGCGCCGCTTCGTCAAGTCGTTCCCGATTCTCTCCGGCGGCTTCGAGATCGAGACCGAGCTGACCATTCACGCGCTCGAGCTTGAATTGCCGGTCGGCGAGATCGCGACGCCCTATTACTCGCGGCCGAGTGGGTCGGCCTCGAAGCTCTCGACCTGGAGCGACGGCTTTCGCATCCTGTGGACGGTGTTCAAGCTCTACCGCGCCGAGCGGCCGCTGTCCCTGTTCGGAGCGTTCGGCATCGCGCTCGCCATCGCGTCGGTCGGTCTCGCCGTTCCGATCCTGATCACCTACGTGCAGCAAGGTCTGGTTCCGCGCCTGCCGACCGCGGTGCTGTCCACCGGCTTGATGCTGCTCGCCTTCCTGTCGACCGCCTGCGGCTTGATCCTCGACACCGTCACGCGCGGCCGGCGCGAGCTCAAGCTTCTCGCCTATCTCGCCTTGCGCGCGCCGGGCGAGGAACGGCGCCGGAGCTGAATATGCGCGAAATTCTCCGCACCAACGATGCGGTGCTGATCTCGGCGGTCGAGGCGCTGCTCAAGGGGGCTGAGATCGAGCACATGGTGGTCGATCAGAACATGAGCGTGATGGAAGGCTCGATCGGCATTTTCCCGCGCCGCGTATTGGTCCGCGGGGAGGAGTTCGAGACGGCGCGACGGCTGCTCGAGGATGCCGGCTTCGGCAACGAGCTTCGCCGCGATGTCCGTTGAATCGGGGCGGGTGAGCGAGGACGCTATCCTCGGCGGCCGGCTCCGGCTGCGCCAGCCGCGCAGCGGTCATCGCGTCGGCCATGACGCCGTTCTGCTTGCGGCGGCGAGTTCCGCCCGCGCCGGCGAGCACGCGATCGATCTCGGCGCCGGCGTCGGCGCCGCCGGGCTGGCGCTCGCCCGCCGCGTCGAGGGCCTTGCCGTCACCCTGGTCGAGATCGATCCGGCGCTGACAGCGCTCGCCCATGGGAATGCCGCGCGCAACGGCCTCGCCAGGCGGGTGCGCGCCGTTTGCCTCGACGTTGCGGCGCCGGGCGCCGCGTTCGCCGCGGCTGGGCTCAAGCCGGGATCGGCGGATCACGTGTTGATGAATCCGCCCTTCAATCCCTCGCGACAACAGGCTTCGCCCGTTCGCGGCCGGCGCCTGGCGCATGCCGCCACGCATGAGACGCTTGATCAATGGGTGGCGACGGCGGCTCGGCTCCTTCGTCGGCAAGGCGTGGTCACGCTGATCTGGCGCGCGGACGGTCTTGACGCGGCGCTCGCGGCGCTGGCGCCCGGTTTCGGCGCGACCGTCATCTTGCCGCTTCACCCCAAGCCGGGCGCGCCGGCGATCCGCGTGCTCGTCCGCGCGGTCAGGGGAAGCCGGGCGCCGCTGTCGCTTTTACCCGGCTTCATACTCGCCGATGCCGCAGGACGGCCGACCGCGGAAGCGGAGATGGTGCTGCGCGACGGCGCCGCACTGCCCTTGGCCGGACGGTGAAACTGACGCGAACCGACGCTGTTGCTCAGCCGTTAGGCATCATGCCGGTATTGAATCGGGCGATACCGACGCGGGAATCGGGCGGTGCCGACGCGACCTCTTTCGACGGCCCTCGGCCGGGAAGTCGGGAAAAGCCGACAATGACGCCGATCAGCATCAAGAGCATGTAGATTTTCATCGCTGGCGCGCTCCCGTCTCGTGCCCCTGCGTGCGCTGGTCGGAGCAAGAAGCATTCCGGCGGATTAACGAACGGTTACTTGAGCCCATAACGGCTCAAGCCTATGTGACGTTCATGACCGAACCGTGGACGGGCGAACGCGTGAGAGATACGTGGATGCGCGTTTGGGCGGCGCTGCAGCCGTTCGTTCCGCAGCGGTTTCGCGGCGACCGGCCGGTGGTGCCGGTGGTGCGGCTCACGGGCATCATCGGCTTCTCGACGCCGCTCAAGCCGGGGCTGACGCTCGCCGGGATTGCGCGCGCGCTCGACCGCGTCTTCGCCGTGCGCAACGCCGCTGCGGTCGCCCTCGCCATCAATTCGCCGGGCGGATCGGCGGTGCAGTCACACCTGATTTTCCGCCGCATCCGCGAGCTGGCGGAGGAGAAGAAGCGCCGCGTGATCGCTTTCGTGGAAGACGCCGCCGCTTCGGGCGGCTACATGATCGCCTGCGCCGCCGACGAGATCATCGCCGATCCCAATTCGATCGTCGGTTCGATCGGCGTGGTCGGCGGCTCGTTCGGATTTGACAAGCTGATCGCCCGGCTGGGCATCGAGCGTCGGCTCTATACGTCGGGCGAGCACAAGGCCATGCTCGATCCGTTCCAGCCCGAGAAGCCGGACGATGTCGAACGGCTGAAGAAGCTGCAGCGGGCCATCCACGACGATTTCATCGCCCTGGTGAAGACGCGGCGCGGCGGCAAGCTCAACGGCCCGGAAAATGACTTGTTCTCCGGCGAGTATTGGACGGGACGGCGGGCGCTCGATCTCGGCCTCGTCGATGCCGTCGGCGAATTGCGCGGCGTGTTGCGCCAACGCTTCGGCGACAAGGTCGCCACCCCGCTGGTGACCGCCGAGCGCCGCTGGTTCGGCCGGCGGATTTCCGGCGTCGGCGGCGGCGCCCTGGTGCCGACGGGCTTCGCCGAGGACGTGATCTCGGCGCTCGAGGCGCGCGCGATCTGGGCGCGTTACGGGCTTTAACGGAGAAAAGAATGCCGCCGGTCTTCGCCTTGGCACTCGGATTGATGGGCGCGGCGGCGTTGGTGCGCTGGTGCGTCAAGGAGGTGAAGCGCGTGAACGCCGAGCTTGATGACGTG
>JASHRY010000250.1 GCA_030037105.1 Xanthobacteraceae bacterium | reverse complement strand
CGGTCTCGCGCGGCTCCTGCGCCGCAATCCGACCGAGGCCGAGCGCGCGCTGTGGCAGGCGCTGGTCAACGACCGTCGCTTCGCCGGCCGCGGTTTCAAGCGCCAAACCCCGGTCGGCCCGCATATCTGCGACTTCGTGTCGTTCCCGCTGCGCGCGGTCATCGATCTTGTGCCGACCGAGGAGCAGGGCGCTGCCGCCGCGGCGCGCGGCGAAAAACGCGCTTGGCTCGCCGCGCGCGGCTACCGCGTCGTCGAGGTCGGCGTCCGCGACGTGGAAACGGACATTGATACTGTGCTCGACCGGCTCGCGGCAGGCGCCGTGGACGCCGCAGGCGCGTCGATGCCGCGCCCGCCCCGCGACGGTACGAGCTGATTACGGGAGCTACTAAACGCGTCATTCCGGGGCGCCGCGCCGCGGCGAGCCCGGAATCCATAATCACAGGCCTACGGTGCCAGCGACGTGGAGAATCGCCGCCGCTCCAGATTTGAACGCTCCACCAGATGATTTTGCGCCGCCGCTTTTTATTTCTTTCCCAGGCGATGGCGTTTTATGCCAATGACATTGAACGGGAATCCATGCCTGTCGTCGTCCGCGACGGCGGACGATCCAGTCAACACCGATGCGTGAGCGAATACTGGATCATCCGCCTGCGCGGATGACGACGCCAACACGAGTCAGCGTTGAATGCCGTGGTATGAGCTCTGCCGGCGGGAGTTATGGATTCCGGGCTCGCGGCCTTCGGCCGCGCCCCGCAATGACGCAAGAATCGAGCAGCCTCAGCTTCCCCTGATCGCCTTCATCGCCGCGGCGATCCCGGATCGCAGCAATGCGAGATCGCTCATCACCGCGAGGAAGCGCACGCCGCGCCGGGCGAGCGCCGCGGCGCGTTCCGCCGAATGGCAATAGGCGCCGGGAATTTTTTTGCTCTTCTGCGCGGCCGCGATGACGCGGTCGAGCTCGCGCTCGACGTCCTTCGAGATCGGATCGAGGGCCTTGCCGTGCGAGAGCGCGATCGAAAGGTCGGACGGGCCGAGGAACAGACCGTCGATGCCGGGCGTGTCCGCGATGGCATCGAGATTGTCGAGCGCGGCGCCGCTTTCGATCATGGCGAACACGATCACGTGATCGTTGGCCTCGCGCAGATAGAGCGACTGGTCGGCGAGGCCGGCGAGCATCGTGGCGCGGTGCGGTCCCCAGCTTCGTTCGCCGAGCGGCGGGTACTTGGCGGCTGCGACCAATGCGCGCGCGTCGGCCGCGCCGTTGATCATCGGCGCGATGATGCCTTCGGCGCCGAAATCGAGCGCGCGCGAGACGGAAGCGAAATCGCCGACCGGCACGCGCACCAGCGGCGCCGCCCCGCCCTGGCACACCGCGGCGACGCCGGAGACGATCGCGTTCACGTCCCACAGCCCATGTTGCGCATCGAGCGTCACCGCGGCGAAGCCCTCGCGACCGATCGTCTCGGCGACGATCGGATAGGGCAGGCTGCACCAGCCACTGAAAACGGCTTCTCCCGCGCGCAGCCGGCGGGCGAGGGTGAAGGCGGGGATGGTCATGGCGATCGGCGGACGGTAATCGCTACGCGCGCACGGTCATGGCGCTATCGGCCCGCCTTGATGTCGGCGATCGCCTTTTCCATCAGCTCGCTCATGGCGCGGCTGATCTGATGATCGGACTGGGCAATGCTTCCGGCCTCGAAATCCCGGCGGATCTTGCCCACGACGCCTTGCTCGCCGGCGCCTTCGACATCGGCGAGCACGACCGACTTGGCGTAGCGCTCGGCTTCGTCGCCCTTGAGACCGAGTTTTTCCGCGGCCCACAAGCCGATGAGCTTGTTGCGGCGCGCGGTGGCCTTGAATTTGAGCTCCTCGTCATGCGCGAATTGCTGCTCGAAGCCTTCCTCGCGCTTGTCGAACGTGGTGGCCATGGCCGTCGGTCCTGACGCGGCGTAGAACTTGCGCCGGTCGATTGCCGCCTTGCATATCGAGGCCGCCGCGTCAAGGCAACCGCGCGGCAGCCCGAACGTCGCCGTTGCGGCGCCGGCCGCGCCGGTCTATGTCGATTGTACTCTGCGGCGCGTTCCGCTAGCTTTCCGGTCGCGGAGGGGCCGCCGCGTTTCGAGTCGCACGCCCATGCCGCCGCCGCGGACCCGACACCAGAACTGGAGCCACGGCATTCCATGGATTTCACCAAGCCACGGTACACTCCGATGAACCGCCGTCGCCGCATCTATGAAGGCAAGGCGAAAGTCCTCTATGAAGGACCCGAGCCGGGAACTCTGATCCAGCATTTCAAGGACGACGCGACCGCCTTCAATGCGAAGAAGCACCAGGTGATCGAAGGCAAGGGCGTCCTCAACAATCGCATCTCCGAATATGTCTTTCAGCACTTGAACGACATCGGGGTTCCGACCCACTTCATCCGCCGATTGAATATGCGCGAGCAGCTCATCCGCGAGGTCGAGATCATTCCGCTCGAAGTCGTGGTGCGCAATGTCGCCGCCGGGTCCCTGTCGCAGCGGCTCGGCCTCGAGGAGGGCACGCAACTGCCGCGTTCGATCATCGAGTTTTATTACAAGAACGACCAGCTCAACGATCCGATGGTGTCGGAGGAGCACATCACCGCCTTCGGCTGGGCGACGCCGCAGGAGATCGACGACATCATGTCGCTCGCCATCCGCGTCAATGACTTCCTCGCCGGGCTGTTCCTCGGCGTCGGCATCCGGCTCGTCGATTTCAAGATGGAGACCGGCCGGCTGTGGGAGAACGACCTGATGCGGATCGTCGTCGCCGACGAAATCTCCCCGGATTCCTGCCGGCTGTGGGACATGAAATCGAACGAGAAGCTCGACAAGGACCGCTTCCGCCGCGATCTTGGCGGTCTCGTCGAAGCTTATACCGAAGTCGCCAAGCGCCTCGGCATCATGGCCGAGGGCGAGCGGCCGCAGGGCGCCGGTCCGATCCTGGTCAAAGGCTGAGCGCAGGAGCGCGCGGTCCCGTGGGCGTCCCGACGATCAAGACCGGCCCGATGACGGTGGAGGAATATTTTGCCTTCACCGATACGCGCCCCGATAACGAGAAGTGGGAGTTGATCGAGGGCGAGCCGATCTTGAATGCGTCGCCGAGCGGCTTGCATCAGAAAATTCTGTGGAATCTTAACGTTGCTCTCGGAGTGATTGAGCGGAGACAACGTCAATCCTGGGAAGCGATCCCCGGCATCGGCGTGAGGGTGTCGGATACGAGCCTGCCGGAGCCGGATGTTTTCATTCAGCCTGCCGGAACGGTCATGCGGCATCCCTATGGCCGTGAAACGCGGGGCGTGATCGTGACCTTCGAAATTCTGTCGCCCTCGACCGCGGAGCGCGACCTGCGCTGGAAACGCACGGCCTATATCAGTCTGCCCTCGCTCACGCACTACGTCGTGATTGCGCAGGACGCGATCGACGTCGTCGCATTCGCGCGCGATGCGGGATTTTCAGAGCGACATCTCCGATCGCTCGGCGACTCGCTCGAATTGTCGGCGCTCGGCATTTCATTGCCGCTGTCCGAAATTTATCGCGACACCGGCTTGAAATAGCCGGCTTGCGGCCGCGCGCGCGTCGGCTGCGGTTGTGGTCGCCGCGACGCGTGTCTATGGAAGAGGCGAGGCTGGAGCGCCTGCCATGAAAGCCCGCGTCGTCGTCACGTTGAAATCCGGCATCCTCGACCCGCAGGGCAAGGCGATCGAAGGCGCCTTGAAATCCCTCGGCGTGAACGGGATCGCGAGCGTGCGCCAAGGCAAGGTGTTCGACATCGAGATCGAGGGCGCCGACCGCGCCGCCGCCGCGGCCGCGCTCAAGAGCGCCGCGGAAAAATTGCTCGCCAACACCGTGATCGAGAATTACCGGGTCGAAGTCGGCGAATGAGCGGACCGGGATGGCAATGAAATCGGCGGTGCTCGTCTTTCCCGGCATCAATCGCGAGCGCGATATGGCGCGCGCGCTCACGCTTATATCCGGGCGCGCGCCGGCCATGGTCTGGCACGTCGACACCGCCTTGCCGCCCGGCACCGACCTCCTCGTCATCCCCGGCGGCTTCTCCTACGGCGATTATTTGCGCTGCGGCGCGATCGCGGCGCGCGCGCCGATCATGACGGCGGTGCGCGGCTTCGCGCGACGGGGCGGATTGGTGCTCGGCGTCTGCAACGGCTTTCAGATCCTGTGCGAAGCGGGCCTTCTCCCGGGCGTGCTCATGCGCAACGCGCAACTTCGCTTCATCTGCCGCGACGTCCATCTGCGCGTCGAGCGCTCCGATACGCCGTTCAGCCGCGGCTACAATGCCGGCCAGGTGATCCGCGTTCCCGTGGCGCACGGCGAGGGCAGCTATATCGCCGACGGCAAGACCATCGCCCGGCTCGAAGGCGAGGGCAGGGTGCTGTTCCGCTACTGCTCGCCGGACGGCGTGGTCGATCCGGCCTGGAACCACAACGGCGCCATGAACGCCATCGCCGGAATTTTGAACGAGCGCGGCAACGTGCTGGGAATGATGCCGCATCCGGAGAACCACGTCGAAGCATCGATGGGCTCGACCGACGGCCGCGGCCTGTTCGCCGGGCTGGTGCAGCATTTTGCCGTCGCGGCGTGAGCTCTTGAATTTGTGTACACAAAGGTGTACATGCCACAGCGGTTCACCTGGAGTGAGACAAAGCGTCAGCAAATTCTCGCGGAACGCGGATTTGATCTGCTCCGGGCGGCCCGCATCTTTCGCGGGCCGGTGATGGTCACGGAGGATGTTCGCCATGACTACGGCGAAACGCGCTATATCGCGCTCGGTGTTACGGAAGGCGAGTACTTCACCGTCGTCTTCACGCCGCGCCAAGACCCGCAGACGGGCGAAGATGTACTCCATCTCATCACTGCCTGGCGTATGGGACGACGAGCGCGCCGGCGATATCAGGAGCGCCACTCTTGATGAAATCGACGAAATGGCACGCCACGGCGCGCTGGCTCCCACGCGTCCGGATGCGGACGAGATCGAACTGGATCGAAGCTTTTGGGATCATGCCAGACTGATTCCGCCACTGGTCCCGAGAAAATCGTCGGTCCATTTGCGCATCGACAGCGATGTGCTCGACTGGTTCAGGCGTCAAGGCCGGGGCCACCTGACCCGCATGAATGCCGTGCTGCGCGCCTATTTCGAAGCCAATCGCAACCGCCATTGAACGCATCATGCCGCACGCCCGCAAATGGCAGCTTAGGGGATGATGACCGGATTTGGGCTTGATCTGGCCGGCTTTTCAAACCGCCGGGGCACGGTACTTGCAACGATTCAGGCAGAGAAAAATAGGGCTGAGGTCATTCTGTCGGCCGAGTCACCATTTAGCAAGAGGCTCGGCGATGGCAGTGAACTAGATGCAATAATTTGTGCTCTCGCCGCTGTCGCGACTTCCGATCAAATAGTTGCAGAAGACGAATACAGCCGCCGAAAGACACTACCAATTCCGGCCGGATATCGATTGCTCAATAAGAAAAACGAATTCGAAGAAATTAGAGTTTCGCGAATGCCGTTTGGCGAATGGATCGGCAAGAATCAACGCCGTCAATGATCTCCAACGACCCCCCCATCACCCCCGAGCTGATTGCCGCGCACGGCCTCACGCCGGACGAATATGAGCGCATCGTCGCGCTCATCGGCCGGCCGCCGAGCTTCACCGAGCTTGGCATCTTCTCGGCCATGTGGAACGAGCACTGCTCGTACAAATCCTCGAAGATCCATTTGCGCACGCTGCCGACCCGGGCGCCCTGGGTGATCCAGGGGCCGGGCGAGAACGCCGGCGTCATCGATATCGGCGACGGGCTTGCCGCCGTGTTCAAGATGGAGAGCCACAACCATCCGAGCTACATCGAGCCCTATCAGGGCGCGGCGACCGGCGTCGGCGGCATTCTGCGCGACGTGTTCACCATGGGCGCACGGCCGATCGCCTGCCTCAACGCGCTTTCGTTCGGCGATCCGGAGAATCCGAAGACCCGCCGCCTCGTCGCCGGCGTGGTCGCCGGCATCGGCGGCTACGGCAATTCCTTCGGCGTGCCGACGGTCGGCGGCGAGATGCGCTTCCACCGCCGCTATGACGGCAATTGCCTGGTCAATGCCATGGCCGTGGGCATCGCCGAGACGGACAAGATTTTCTCCGCCAAGGCGAGCGGCATCGGCATGCCCGTCGTCTATCTCGGCTCCAAGACCGGGCGCGACGGCATTCACGGCGCGACCATGGCCTCGGCCGAATTCGGCGCCGATGCCGAAGAGAAGCGGCCGACCGTGCAGGTCGGCGATCCGTTCTCGGAAAAGCTCCTGCTCGAAGCTTGCCTGGAGATCATGGCCAAGGATTGCGTGATCGCCATCCAGGACATGGGGGCCGCGGGCTTGACTTGCTCGGCGGTCGAGATGGGCGCCAAGGGGGGGCTCGGCGTCGCGCTCGATCTAGATAAGGTGCCGTGCCGCGAACCCGGCATGAGCGCCTACGAGATGATGCTCTCGGAGAGCCAGGAGCGCATGCTCATGGTGCTCAAGCCCGAAAAGGAAAAGGAGGCCGAGGCGATCTTCCGCAAATGGGGCCTCGATTTCGCCGTCGTCGGCGAAACCATCGCGGCGAAGCGATTCCTGGTCAGGCATGGCGGCCGCGTCATGGCCGACCTGCCGATCAAGGAGCTTGGCGACGAGGCGCCGGTCTACCGTCGCCCCTTCGCGGAGGCGGCGGGGAAACCTGTGATCGATCCGGCTTCGGTCGCACCGCCGATCGGCCTTGCCGATGCGCTGGAGAAACTCGTCGGCGCGCCAGACCTCTGCTCCAAGCGCTGGGTGTTCGAGCAATACGACCACGTCATTCTCGGCAACACCGTGCAGCGGCCGGGGGGCGACGCCGCGGTGGTGCGTGTCAACGAGGGGCCCAAAGCCTTGGCGCTCACCGCCGATGTTACGCCGCGCTATTGCGAGGCCGATCCGTTCGAGGGCGGCAAGCAGGCGGTGGCCGAGGCCTACCGCAATCTCAGCGCCGTCGGCGCGCGTCCGCTCGCGCTGACCGACAATCTCAATTTCGGCAATCCGGAGCGGCCGGACATCATGGGTCAGCTCGTCGGCTGCATCTGCGGCATCGGCGCGGCTTCGCGGGCGCTCGATTTCCCGGTCGTCTCCGGCAACGTGTCGCTCTACAACGAGACCAACGGCCAAGCCATCCTGCCGACGCCCACGATCGGCGGCGTCGGCCTGCTCGAGGACTTCACCGGATCGATGACGCTTGCGTTCAAGGCCGCGGGCGAGGCGATCCTGCTGATCGGCGCGACGCAGGGCTGGCTCGGCCAATCGCTCTACTTGCGCGACATTTGCGGCCGCGAGGAGGGCGCTCCGCCGCCGGTTGATTTGGCCGCCGAGCGGCGCAACGGCGAATTCGTCCGCGCGCTCATCCGCGACGGCCTGGTGACCGCGGCGCACGATATCTCCGACGGCGGCCTCCTGGTCGCGATCGCCGAAATGGCGATGGCCTCCGGCCTCGGCGCGGTGTTGGAAGTCCCGGCAGCCGTTCCCGCCCACGCCTTCTGGTTCGGCGAGGACCAGGCCCGCTACGTGGTCACGGCGAAGAATGCCCATGTCGTGGCGCGACGGGCAAATGCGGCCGCGGTGCCGTTGACCCGGCTGGGCGCGACCGGCGGCGAGGTTCTTGCTCTTGCCGGCGAGCGGGCGCCGCGCATCGACACCCTGCGCGCGCGCTTCGAGGCCTGGCTCCCGGCCTATATGGCCGCGCCGGCCTGACCGGCGACGCATTGACGCTCTCGCGCCAGCGCCCCATTGTGGTCGCAACATTGGGCAAGTTTGGGGACCGTCCGCCGTCCGGACCGGATAGAAGCCCAGGGGTGAAGCGCGCCATGGCCATGGCCGCGAGCGACATCGAGCGATTAATTCGGGCTCGCATTCCCGACGCCCGGGTGACGGTCCGCGATCTTGCCGGCGACGGCGACCATTATGCCGCGACCGTCATCGCCGAATCGTTTCGCGGCAAATCGCGCGTGCAGCAGCACCAAATCGTCTATGAAGCGCTCAAGGGGGAGATGGGAGGCAAGCTGCATGCGCTCGCATTGCAGACCGGGGCACCGGACTAAGCGGTTCGCCGGGGCGGCGGGCACGTCTTCAAGCCATTAAAGTGCGTCCAGGAAAAGTGGGAACCGGTTTTCCGCCCGGACGCGCGACAATACAAAAACTTAGAGCAGGATGACGATTCGAAGATAAGTCATCCCGCTTAGGTGACGTTGAGCACAATGCCGAGAGCGGTCAGCAACGCGCCTGTCGCCATCAGGGCCAAGGCCCAGGTGAGCGGTCGGCCGCGGACGGCTTGTGCGACCATGGCGCCAAGTGCGCCGAGGACGGCAATGGCGATCACCAACGTCAGCCATTGCCGGCCCGCAAACAGCGTCCCGATCGCCAGCGGCAGCATGGCGCCGAGAGATCCCGCCACCGCGGAGATGGCCGCGCCGCGCAGCGAATCGAGCAGCACGGCGGTTCCGAGACGCGAGGCGGCAAATCGCCCGGGTGAGGACAGGCTGAGATGCCGTTCGGCGTCGATCAACTGGCCGCGCAGCCTGGAATATTCGGCAATGAAATAAACGAAGCCGCCCGAGAGCGAGGCGGCGAGCGCGATCCTGACCGCGAACAGCAGGTCGATCTGCGGGCCGCCGGCAGCCATCATTCGCCCAGCCGACAGCGTCAATACGGTCAGGATGCCGTCCACCGGACCGATCACCAGCGGAAACAAGTGCGACCGCCGGAAGATGGTCGTCAGCTTCATCGAGTCCTCTTCACGGCCTCGACGATACGATCGCCGGTCACGATCTGATCTATGCTGTTGACGACGGCGCCGGCATCCTCGATCGCCTTTATGAGCGCGGCGTAGTCGATACCGTCGCCTTCGATCGTGACGTTCATGCCGACGGTTTCGATGTCGATTTCCGTGACAGTGATGTTGACGGCTTGAACGCCAGCGACGCTGTCGATTTGCTGGGCGAGATCGACGATCGCCGGCCGGGCAATCGCCTTGTCCACATCGAGCAGGATACGGCGAATTTTCATTGAAAAATGTCCTTTTCGCACGCTGCCCCTCGCCGCGCCGCCCCCCGATAACGCGACAGCGATAGCTCTGCTGCATGGCGGGCCCGCCACTTGGCATAGCCACCCGCCATATGCTTCCTATATCTAATCCCGATCGGGGAGGCGACGGTGCCCGATTCGGCCGCAGCCAAGGAGCAGGAGCATGTCCATCGAGCGGTTCATCGATAATGAGGTGAAGACAAACGACGTCGTTCTGTTCATGAAGGGCACGCCGCAATTCCCGATGTGCGGCTTCTCCGGCCAGGTGGTGCAGATTCTCGACTACCTCGGCGTCGCCTATAAGGGTCTGAACGTGCTGGAGAACGACGAGCTGCGCGGCGGCATCAAGTCCTATTCCAACTGGCCGACCATCCCGCAGCTTTATGTCAAGGGCGAGTTTGTCGGCGGCTGCGATATCATCCGCGAGATGTTCCAGGCCGGCGAATTGCAATCGCTCTTCAAGGAGAAGGGCATCCGGGTGAAAGAGAGCGCGGCGGCCTCGTAAGACGTTTCCGCCTTGGCTGCCCTCGCGGCGCCGGGCAATGGCGCCGCTTTAGCGCGAGTAATATTCGACCACGAGGTGCGGCTCCATCATCACCGGGTAGGGCACCTCGCCGAGCGTGGGCACGCGGGTGAGTTTCGCGGTCATCTTGCCGTGGTCGACCTCGACGTAGTCGGGCACGTCGCGCTCGGCGAGCGCGGTTGCTTCCAGCACCAACGCGAGCTGCTTCGACTTCTCCTTGAGCTCGATCAGGTCGCCGATCTTTACCCGAAAGCTCGGGATGGTCACGCGCCGGCCGTTCACCGTGACGTGGCCGTGATTGACGAACTGACGCGCGGCGAAGACGGTGGGGACGAATTTCGCCCGATAGACGACGGTATCGAGCCGGCGCTCGAGGAGCTCGATCATGTGCGCGCCGGTGTCGCCCTTCTGCCGACGCGCCGCCTCGTAGATGCGGCGGAAATGCCGTTCGTTGATGTTGCCGTAATAGCCCTTGAGCTTCTGCTTGGCGCGCAGTTGCACGCCGTAATCGGAAAGTTTGCCTTTGCGGCGCTGACCGTGCTGACCCGGGCCGTATTCGCGCTTATTGAGCGGGCTTTTCGGCCGGCCCCAGATGTTCTGGCCGAGCCGGCGGTCGATCTTGTACTTTGCCTCGTGGCGCTTGGTCATTCGCGTCCTCGTCAAGGATATCGGCTGAGGATCACGCCCTCCTTTGTCCTGTCCCTCCCTATCCTCCGCATGCGGGCAGGGGGAAGGGGCCGAACCGACAGGTTTGCCGCCAGAGCGCCGGCTCAAACCGCGGGTCGCGAAACACCGCGCGGGCCTGCTCGGGCCCGCGCGGTGCGCGCTTTCTAGGTAAAAGCCGGCATCGAGTCAAACGGCGCTTCTTCAGTCCGCGCTCGTCGCGGCCGGTTCTTCCGAAGAGATGCCGAAGCGCGCCAAAGCCGCCGCCGGCGCGCGGCCCGAGGTGAAAATGGCGCGCGTTCGGCCTGCGCGCGGCGCCGCTGGCGGCGGCGGGCCGAGCAGATCGACGACGCGCCGCGCGATCGCCGGCGCCGGATCGAGGAAGTTGACCGGCCAGGGGGCGAGCCGCCGCAGGCGGTCGATGAGCAGCGGGTAGTGCGTGCAGGCCAGCACCACGGTGTCCGTGCGCGCGCCGTCGTCGCGGAAGCACGGCGCGATCTCGGCGTAAACCGCCTCGTCGCCGACCGGCTTGCCGCCGAGTTCCGCCTCGGCATAGCCGGCAAGCTTGCTCGATCCGATCAGGGTCACGCGGCAATCTCCGGCATAATCGCGGATCAAAGCACGGGTATATTCGCGCGCGACCGTCGCCTCGGTACCGAGCACGGACACAAGGCGGGTGACGGAGCTCGCGCAAGCCGGCTTGATCGCCGGCACCGTGCCGACGAAAGGCGGCGGAAATTTTTTGCGCAAGTCGGGCAGCGCGATAGTCGAGGCGGTGTTGCAGGCGATGACCACGAGATCGGGCTGGTGCGCCGCGATCAGCTCGTCCATGAGGCCGACGACGCGCGCGACCAGCGCCTGCTCGGCCATGGCGCCGTAGGGGAAGGCCTTGTCATCGGCGACATAGAGGAAATCGGCGCCCGGCCGCGCCGCGGCGACCTCGCGGTAGACCGTGAGCCCGCCGAGGCCCGAATCGAAGACCAGGATGGTTTCGCGTGCCCCCATCTTTCATGCCCGGCTTGAGAAAACGCGGCGGAAGATCGTGTCGACATGCGCGAAGTGAAAATCAAGATCGAAATTGGCGGCGAGTTCCTTCTCGCTCAAATGTCCGCGCAGCTCGGCGTCGGCCTTGAGCAGCGCCAGGAAATCGCCCTCGCCGCGCCAAGCCTTCATGGCGTTGCGCTGGACCATGGCGTAGGCGTCCTCGCGCGCAACGCCCTTTTGCGTCAGCGCCAGCAATATGCGCTGCGAGTGAATGAGGCCGCCGAGGCGATCGAGATTTTTCCGCATGTTGTCGGGATACACGACCAGCTTGTCGATGATCCCGGCGAGGCGCGCGAGCGCGAAATCCAGCGTCACGGTCGCGTCCGGGGCGATCATGCGCTCGACCGAGGAATGCGAGATGTCGCGCTCGTGCCACAGCGCGACGTTCTCCAGCGCCGGCGTCACATAGGCGCGCACCACGCGGGCGAGACCGACCAGATTCTCCGACAGCACCGGATTGCGCTTGTGCGGCATGGCCGAGGAGCCCTTTTGGCCCGCGGAGAAATGCTCCTCCGCCTCCAGCACCTCGCTGCGCTGCAGGTGGCGGATTTCGGTCGCCAGCCGCTCGATCGAGGCGGCGACCACGCCGAGCGTGGCGAAGTACATTGCGTGGCGGTCGCGCGGGATGATCTGGGTCGAGATCGGCTCGACCGAAAGGCCCATCTTCTTCGCCACGTGGGCTTCGATGCGCGGATCGACCTGCGCGAAGGTGCCGACCGCGCCGGAAATCGCGCAGGTCGCGACCTCGCTGCGCGCCGCCTTCAGCCGCGCTTTGCCGCGCTCGAACTCGGCGTAGGCGTAGGCGAGCTTGAGCCCGAACGTGGTCGGCTCGGCGTGGACGCCGTGCGAGCGGCCGATCGTCGGCGTGAACTTGTGCTCGAAGGCGCGGCGCTTGAGCGCGGCGTTGAGCTTGTCAACGTCGGCGACGAGAAGGTCGGCGGCGCGCACGAGCTGCACGTTGAGGCAGGTGTCGAGCACGTCGGAGGAGGTCATCCCTTGATGCAGGAAGCGCGCCGGCGGCCCCACGATCTCCGCCAGATGGGTGAGGAAGGCGACGACATCGTGCCGCACCTCGCGCTCGATCGCCTCGATGCGGGCGGGGTCGAACCTCGCTTTTTCGCCCTTCGCCCGGATTTTGGCCGCCGCCGCCTTGGGGATGATCCCGAGTTCGGCCATGGCGTCGGCGGCATGCGCCTCGATCTCGAACCAGATGCGAAAGCGCGTTTCCGGCGACCAGATCGCCGCCATTTCCGGCCTGGTGTAGCGCGGAATCATCGCCACCTCGTGGACCGGCTGGGCTCTAGCAGATCGCACGATGCTCAACAATTGCGCCGCGCTGTGCGAAGCTGGCGATGCAGGCGAATCACGGGGGTCGCGATGAAATTACTCCAGATCGTGCCGCGCGGCAGCGCGCGGCTTTATGGCGCCATGATCAAGAAGCAGGCCGAAATCCGCAGGGCCGGGCGCGGGACTTTTTCCCGCGCCGGGGGGCGCAAGCGCAATGCCGCTCGCTGGACGCACGTCCGCTACAAGGGGTCGATCCGCCTCGAGCCCGGATTGTCGGAGGCGGTGGAGGTCGCGATCAAGTCGCCGGAGCGGGGCGATGAGGCGCGCCTGCTCTCCTCCTTCCTCGGCTGGCTCGATCGCCACTTCGGCGACGAGTTGTCGTCGATCAATATTCAATACCAACAGCTTTCCGGACGCCGTGGCCGCGCCCGGCGGTGAGCGGCGCGGCGCCCCTCCGCACCGCGGCCCTGTTGCAAGTGTCTTGATCGGTCACGCGGCGAAGCGGGCGCGATCGTGCGGCTTCTGGTAGTCGACCGGCGTCCCTTTGGGAATGATGCCGGTCGGATTGACGCGCCTAATCGAATAATAGCCCATCACGTAATAGCGCGGCTTGACCGTCGCGGCGATGCCCGGCACCTGATAGAGTTCGCGCATGTAATTGAGCAGGTTCGGGTAGTCGGCGATCCGGTTCCTGTTGCATTTGAACAGCGAGAAATAGGCGACGTCGAAGCGCACCAGCGTGGGAAACAGCCGCCAGTCCGCCTCGGTGATCCGATTGCCGACCAGATAGCGCTGGCGGCCGAGGCGGGCTTCGATATCGTCGAGCGCGGCGAACAGCGCGTCATAGGCCTCCTCGTAAGCCGCTTGTGAGCGGGCGAAACCACAGCGATAGACGCCATTATTGACGTTGGCGTAAATCACTTCGTTGATCCGGTCGATCTCGCCGCGCAGATGCCGCGGATAGAAATCCGTCGGCTCGGCGCCGATGCCGGCGAACTCGCTGTTGAGCATGCGGATGATCTCGGAGGATTCGTTGTTCACGATCCGCCGTGTTTTCTTGTCCCACAGCGTCGGCACGGTCACCTTGCCGGTATAGTGCGGATCGGTCGCGCTATAGGCCTCGTGCAGATAATGGAAGCCGTTGACGCGGTCGGGCGGGCAATCGGGAAAGAGCGGATTGTCCTCGAACGTCCAGCCTTGCTCGTGGAGGCCGGGAACGGCGTAGGCGACGCTGATAGCGGCATCGAGCTTCTTCAGCGTCCGAAAGATCAGCGTGCGGTGGGCCCAGGGGCAGGTGCCGGCGACATAGAGGTGATAGCGCCCGGCCTCGGCCGCAAAGCCGGATGAGCCGTCGGCGCTGACGCGGTCGCGAAACACGCTGTCCAGCCGCTGGAAATTCCCGGCCTCGCCGGTCTCCTGCGCCAGCTCCTCGTCGCGCCATGCGCCGTCGACGAGAATGCCCATTACGCCGCCTCCCCGCGCGCGAGCGCCGCCGCCTGGCGGATCGCCGCGATGTTCTCGCGATACGATTGCGCGGTGCGGTCCTTGAATACGGCGGAGCCGGCGACCAGCACATTGGCGCCGGCGCGCGTCACCGCGGCGGCGAGCGCCGGCGTGATGCCGCCGTCGATCTCGATGTCGATCGGCCGTCCGCCGGCAAGCGCGCGCACCTGGCCTATCTTGTCGATGGCGCCGGCAATGAATTTCTGCCCGCCGAAGCCGGGATTGACCGACATGACGAGAATGAGGTCGACGAGGTCGATCACCGACGCGACCGACTCCGCGGGCGTGCCCGGATTCATGGTTACGCCCGCCTTCTTGCCGAGCCCGCGGACGGCCTGCAGCGAGCGGTGGACGTGCGGCCCGGCTTCGACGTGAACGGTGATGATGTCGGCGCCGGCCGTGGCGAAGGCTTCGAGATACGGATCGCACGGCGCGATCATCAAATGCACGTCGAGCGTCTTTTTGGTGTGCGCGCGCAGTGCCTTCACCACCTCCGGCCCGATCGAGATGTTGGGGACGAAATGGCCGTCCATCACGTCGACATGGATCCAGTCGGCGCCGGCGGCATCGACCGCGCGCACTTCCTCGCCGAGCTTGGCAAAATCGGCGGCCAGGATCGACGGGGCGATGATGAGCGGACGATGCACCGGGCTCTCCGACGGTCACGCGGTTCGCCTAACATGTCGTGCCGAAGCGGGCAACGCGCCGTACCGCAGGGCGGCAAGATTTGCCGCCTGCGGCGCAATGTCGAAACCCCTACGCGCCTATTTCGAGGCGCCGGACCAGCAGGACCAATAGCAAGCGAGCACGAGGGCGCCGCTGGGCTGTTGTCGCAATTGTTCGCCGCCATGGAAGGCGCAATTGCTGAATGCTCTGGCGATACAGACGTCACGACGGTTTAGCTCTGGGCCACAAGCCTGGCCGGGCCTTGTCGCCCGGCATCGGCGCGAACATAGGATAGTGGCAAGCCGCAGCGGAGGAGTCCGTGGCGCATATCGATATCATCGTGCTCGGAGCGGGCATCGTCGGCACCTCGATCGCGGTGCATCTTGCCAAGCGCGGCCTGTCCGTTGCGCTCGTCGACCGCGGCGGACCGGGCGAGGGAACGTCCTACGGCAATGCCGGCGTGATCGAAGGCAACACGGTGTTCCCGCCGGCGTTTCCGGCTGATTGGGCCGCGCTAGCGCGCATCGCGCTCAAGCGCTCGCCGCAAGTCGATTATCACCTCTCGCATCTGCCGCGGATCGCGCCTTGGCTCGCGGCCTTCCGCGCCGCCTCGCGGCCGTCGCGGCTGATCGAGACGGCGCATCTGATGCGGCCGCTGTTTGCGCGCGCCGTGGCCGAGCACGAAATTCTCGTCGCCGAGGCCGGCGCCGAGCGCTATCTCAGCCGCCGCGGCTGGCTCAAGCTTTACCGCACCGATACCGCTTTCGCGGCGCAAGCGGCTGAGCTTGATCTTGCCGCGCGCTTTGGCATCGCCGCCGTGCCGCTCGATCGCGACGGCGCGCGGGCGCTCGAACCGGCGCTGGCGGGCGTTTTCCGCCACGCCGTGCATTGGACCGGCGCGGTCGGCGTGAACAACCCGCTGGCGCTGACGCTCTCCTATGCCGCGCGCTTTGCCGCGCTCGGCGGACTTGTACGCAAGGGCGACGCGCGCTCGCTCCACCGCGTCAATTCCCGTTGGCGCGTCGAGACCGCCGCCGGGCCGCTCGATGTCGGCGAGGTGGTGGTCGCGCTCGGCCCGTGGACGGGAGATGTGCTCGGCCCGCTCGGCATCAGGCTGCCGCTCGCCGTCAAGCGCGGCTATCACCGCCATTTCCGCCCGCAAGGGAACGCCGCCTTGAGCCGCCCCGTGCTCGACGCCGAAAACGGCTACGTGCTCGCGCCCATGGAGCAGGGCATCCGCATCACCACGGGCGTCGAGTTCGCTGCGCGCGATGCGGCGCCGACGCCGGTGCAGCTTGCGCGGCTCATGCCGGCGGCGCGCGCATTGTTCGCGCTCGGCGAACCGGTCGAAGCGCAGCCGTGGCTGGGCGCGCGTCCCTGTTTCCCAGACTCGCGGCCGGTGATTGCGCGCGCGCCGCGCGTGCGCGGACTCTGGCTCGCCTGCGGGCACGGCCATTGGGGGCTCACGCTCGGCCCGGTGACCGGCCGGCTGATTGCCGAGATGATGACCGGCGCGACGCCGTTCTGCGATCCGCAACCTTACAGTGCGGACCGGTTTACACGGTGACCATCCGACCGAGCGGCGCCGACGCCGATCATTCGTGCGCCGATGCAGGAGGCGGCGATCCCACGTACTCGCCGATCGTATGGACGACGCTGCCTTGGGGCCGCGTGTTGTTCGCCGACAGCTTGTCGTGCTGTATGACCATTTCGTCATATTTGGCGAGCGTCGTCACCGGCGCCCGCGGCACCATGTGGACGACCTTGTAGCCGGCGACCTTGAGCCGGCGCAGCAATTCCGGCAGCGCTTCGGCGGTCGCATGCTGGAA
>JASHRY010000249.1 GCA_030037105.1 Xanthobacteraceae bacterium | reverse complement strand
CGCCGCTGGCGACGAACAATTGCGGCACCTTGTTGTCGTTCAGGTAATTCCAGATCGCCGTGTTGGGCGGCGTGCCGAGCGTGCTGAACAACAGCAGGACCCGGTCTTCCTCGACTAGCTTGCGCACCGCTTCGACGGTCTTCGGCGGGCTATAGCTGTCGTCGCGGCTGATGAACTTGATCTTGCGGCCGTTGATTCCGCCCTCATCGTTGATCATGGCGAAATAGGCAGCCTCCGACTTGCCGACAATGCCGTAGGACGAAGCCGGGCCGCTATAGGGCACGGTGTTGCCGAACTTGATCTCGGTGTCGCTGGCGCCGGGTCCGTATTGGCCCGCGGCAAAAGCCAATCCGCCTGCGAGAATGAGGCCGGCCGCGGACAGGCCGGCCATCAAGGCCCGTTTCATTGTCATGACGTCCTCCCTTTGCCGTCGTGTTCTTCGTCGCCTCCGGCGAACGCCGCGCGCTGCGGTCGAATTTGCCGCATCGACCGGATGAGCCAGGGACCGAGCGAGCCGACGACGCCATGGGGCATCGTATACATGAACAACAGCATCGCCAGCCCGTAGATCGCCCACGGGGCGGCGTCGGAAATGTCGTTGGCGAGATTGGGCACAAATTCGATAAAAAGCCCGCCGACGATGGCGCCGCCGATCGTGGCAATGCCGCCGACGGCTGAGCCCACCAGGAACGACAACGAAAGGAACAGGTTATAGCCCTCGGGCGACACATAGCCGATGACGATCGCAGCGAGCGCGCCGGCGACGCCCACGAACAGCGTCGAGGTGCCGAAAGCGAGCGTCTTGTAGCGCGCAGTATCGATGCCCAGAGCCGCCGCCGCGATCGGATGGTCGCGGATCGCGACCAGGGCCCGTCCGGTGCGGCCATGGAGCAAGTTGGCGGCGATCCGCATCGCCAGCAGCAGCACTAGGAGAACGACGAGATAAAGCCAGCGGTCGCGGTCGATGCCGAGCCAATGCGGCGGCAGCGGCCTGGTGAGGTTGATGCCTTGCTGACCGCCGGTCCAGTTATCGAAGTATTTGAGCAATTGCGGGGTCGCCAGCGCCAGCGCCAGAGTGACGAGCGCGAGATAGGGACCCTCGAAGCGCAGCGCCGGCAGGCCGAAAAGCACTCCGAGCGCGAAGCAAATCAAGGCCGCCGGCGGCAGCGTGGCCCAGTAGGGCACGCCGTAACGATGCATCAAAATGGCGGCGGTGTAGGCGCCTGCGGCGAAGAAACCGCCGTGGCCGAGCGAGATCTGCCCGTTGTAGCCGGCGAGAATGTTGAGGCCGAGCACGGCGATGGCGTAGATCATCACCATCGTCAGCTCGAAGACGTGATATTTGCTGACCAGGAACGGCAGAACGACGGCGAGCGCGATCAGCACCGGGGCCGCGACCCATCGCCGAGCGCCGGCGTTCAGTGCGGGGTAACGATCAACGGCAGGCGCGTCGAACGTCGCGCCGATGACGCTTTTCTCCATGCTTACACCCGCCGCACGATCGCCGTGCCAAATAAGCCGTTCGGCCTGAACACCAGCACAAGGATGATCAAGGCGAACGCCACCGTCAGCTTGAGTTGGCTGGCGATAAGATAGGTGCCGACCAGGTTCTCGGTGACGCCGACGGTCAGCCCGCCGACAACGGCTCCCAACGGACTGGCAATGCCGCCAAGGAGCGCGCCGGCGAAGGCGTAGACGAGTACGCCGCTCATCATGTTGGGATCGAGGAACAGGATCGGCGCCACCAGGATGCCGGCGATGGCGCCGATCGCCGCGGCCAGGCCCCAACCGATCGCCAGCAGGCGTTTGACCCGGATGCCGCACAGACGGGCCGAGTCGGGATTCTGGGCGGCCGCGCGCATGGCCAATCCGGTCTTGGTGAAGCGGAAGAACGCGAACAGCAGAGCGAGCATCACCAGCGTCACGCCGATCACGCCCAGGTCGCGCGTGGTCGTCAGCGCGCCGAACAGCGGTCGGTCGGGAAACGGACTTGGGAAATCCTTGACCGTGTACGTGTAGATCCACCCCGCCAGCGAATTGAAGATCAGTAACAAGCCGATGGTCACCACGACCGCGGCCAGAACCGGGGCATTCTCGATCGGCCGGATGACCACCCGTTCGATCGCCATGCCGCCCAGAAACGAAACCAGCAAAGTGATGATAAAGGCGCCCCAAAAGGGCAGGCCGGCGTTCACCAGCGTCCAGGCGATATAGGTGGAGAACATCGCCATCTCGCCTTGGGCGAAGTTTACCAGATCGGTCGCCCGGTAGATCATCACCAGCGCCAGAGCCAGGCTCGCATAGACGGCACCCGCGGCGAGCCCCGAAAAGATCTGCTGCAAAAGCTCGTGCATCGAAAGCCGTCAGTACCCGAGATAGGAGCGGCTGATCTGCGGATCGTCGGCGAGCGCTTTGGCGCTGCCTGACGCCACCACATAGCCGGTCTCCATGAGATAGGCGTGATCCGCTAGGTCGAGCGCCAGGCGTGCGTTCTGCTCCACCAGCAGCACGCTGACGTGCTCGTCGCTTCGTATCCGCTCGACGATCGCGAAGATGTCTTCGACGATCTGCGGCGCTAGGCCGAAGGACGGTTCGTCGAGCACCAAAAGCCGCGGCGCCATCATCAAGGCGCGGGCGATCGCCAGCATCTGCTGCTCGCCGCCGGATAAAGTGCCGGCCTGTTGCCGCCGCCGCGCGGCGAGAATCGGGAAATATCCGTACATGCGCTGCAGGTCCGCCTCGGCGCGGCCGGCACGCATATGGGCGCCGAGGCGCAGGTTTTCCTCGACCGTCAAGCCGATGAAGGTTCCGCGCCCTTCCGGCACATGGGCCACGCCCAAGCCCGCGATCTCTTCGGTCGCGCGCCGATCGAGCCGCGTCCCGGCAAAACGGATTTCGCCCTCTCGACGAACCATGCCGCAGATGGCGCGCAGCGTCGTCGTCTTGCCGGCGCCGTTGGCGCCAAGAAGCACGGTCATGCCGCCCTCTTCGACGGCAACATCGATTCCGTGCAAAACCTCGGACTGGCCGTAGAAGGCCTTGACGGCGCGCAGCTCCAGGATCGGCGCCATCAGTGCCGCGCCCCCAGATATGCCTCGGTAACGGCCGGATCGCGGCGAATCCGGTCGGGTGGCCCATCGGCGATGACGCGGCCGAAATTCAGCACCACGACCCGATCGGAAAGGCTCATCACTAGGCCGATGTGATGCTCGACCAGGAGCACGGTGATGCCAAGCTGGTCGCGGATCGAACGGATCAAGGCGCCGAGCGCGGTTACCTCCTGGTGATTGAGGCCGCCGGCGGGCTCGTCGAGCAGCAACAACAGCGGGCGGGCGGCGAGGGCGCGCGCCAACTCGACCCGCTTGCGCGCGGCCAAAGTCAGGCTGGCGGCGGGCCGGCTTGCCGCGTCCTCAAGACCGATGAAAGCCAGCATCGCGTGCGCGGCTTGGTCGACCTCCCGCTCCTCGCGCCGCGAGGACGGCAGCGTCAACGCGTCGGTCAACGGGCCGTTGCGGCCGCGCGCGTGCGCGCCGACCTTGACGTTGTCGAGGACCGACATCGAGGCGAACAGCGCCGGGCTCTGGAAGGTGCGGCCGATCCCCAGCCCGGCGATGTCCGCCGCCGCGCACCGACGCAAGGACCGTCCGTTCAACCGGATGTCGCCGTCCGCCGGCTGATAGAGCCGGCTGAGGCAATTGAACAGCGTCGTCTTGCCGGCGCCGTTGGGACCGATCAAGCCCACGATCCGACCCTTGCCAACCAAGAAGGTGACTGCGTCGAGCGCGACGATGCCGCCGAAGCGCATGGTGACGTCGGCGATCTCCAGCAAGGGCGGGGCGGCGCCGTCTTGCGGCCCGACCGCCGCCGGCAACGGGGTTTCGCTCATGCGGATCGAGCCGCCATCTGGATCGATTCTCCTCGACCCTGGGTCCCGGCTTTTTGTATATCCGTCGGCGCGGCAGCCCGTTCGCATCCGGCTTCGGGCCGGCCGGCGCCGCTGCGGCAATGACGAGGGTCAAAGAAGCGTGACACGCCGCACGTTCGCGCGTCAATGATCAGGGATCAGAAATCAGGGATCAGGAATTCAGTAGTCAGGGATCAGTAATTGGGAGTCAGCGATCCTTCTGATTACTGACTCTCGATTACTGGCGACTGACCCAAGATCAGCGGCTGTTATCGCGCCGTCGGCTATTTCTTCTTGATGTTGCCTTGGGCGTCGAACTGGCTCACGTAAGCCCACAGATCATTGATCTGCTGCGGGTTCGAGAGGCCGGGGAATGTCATCTTGGTGCCGGGGACCATGGCCCTGGGACCCTTGATGTACCTCTTGAAGTTCGCCTCGTTCCAGACGATTCCCGACTTCTTGTTGGCATCGGAATAGCTGTAGTTGGGGACGCTGCCGGAATGACGGCCGTCGAGGCCGTCGAGTTCCGGGCCGACCTTGTTGGTCGCACCGGGGCCGATGTTGTGGCAGGGCATGCACTTCTTGAACACAATCGCGCCTTTCGCCGGATCTTGCGCCAGCGCCGCTCCCGCCCCCGTCGAAGCGGCGATCAACGCAGCGACCATCACCGTCAGTATTCTTGGCATCATGGCTCCCCTCCTGGCAGAGGCGTTCGGTGCCCCCCGGCCGCCTCCATAAAGATGTATTTCAAATACCACAATTGGTCCGCCTTCTTGAAACCGCTTTCCGCCGGGGGGTGTCAATGAGCCAATTCGCCGCCCCGCGTGCGTTGATCGATGTCGCCGCCCAGGGCCGGCAGCCTTTTCCCACTTATTTCCGCTATAATGCGACGGAGAATGGAAGCGG
>JASHRY010000248.1 GCA_030037105.1 Xanthobacteraceae bacterium | reverse complement strand
ATCCTGCGGGCACTCAACCGCGAGAGCGGATTGACCATTCTTCTGATCGAGCATGTCATGCACGCGGTGATGGCGCTCGCCGCGCGCGTGCTCGTGCTCGACCACGGTACGGTGATCGCGGAGGGAACGCCGGAAATGGTCGTGCGTGACCCCGCCGTGGTGCAATCCTATCTCGGCGCCGAGGCGGTGTGATGTTGCGCGTCGAAAACCTCGACGTTTTCTACGGCGACGTGCAGGCGCTCGATGCCGTATCGCTCGACATCGAAGAGGGTGCGATCGTTGCCATCGTCGGCGCCAACGGCGCCGGCAAGACGACGCTCATTCGCGCGCTTGCCGGAATGCAACAACGGGTCCACGGCCGGGTGACCTTCCGCGGCGTGGACATTTCGGGTTGGCCGAGTCACCGCGTTTGCGACCTGGGTCTCGGCCAGGTGGCCGAGGGCCGTCAGGTGTTTCCGTCGCTGTCGGTCGCTGAGAACCTCGACGTCGGCGCGATGCTGCCGCGCGCTCGCGCGCTGCGCGCCAAGAACCGCGAGCGTGTATTGTCGTTGTTCCCGGTGCTCGCCGAACGGGCGCGTCAGCCGGCCGGTACGCTTTCCGGCGGCGAACAGCAAATGCTTGCCATCGCCCGCTGCCTCATGGGCGCGCCGCAACTCATCATGTTCGACGAACCTTCGCTTGGCCTTGCGCCCAATATCGTCCGCAACCTGCTGGATACAATCCGCGCGCTCAACGGCGAGGGCCTCACTTGTCTCTTAGTCGAGCAGAACGTGGCACTCTCGCTCAGGCTTGCGAGCCGCGCCTACGTTTTGGAAAACGGCCGAGTCACGCTGTCCGGCAGCGGCGCCGAACTTTTGTCGGATGACCGCGTCCGCAGCGCCTATCTCGGGCTATAGCGCGCGCCGTCCGATCACATTGAATCGGATTGCGCTCCATTTTCTTGGTGGAGCATGATCTTTTCGGAAAACCGGTTCCCACTTTTTTGGATCGTGCTCTGGGTATCAGAGGTTCATCAGCCGACCGCGACCGGCTCGCGCGTCAGTGCCGACCCTTGTCCCTTGAGCTGCAGGCGATAGAAGGAAGCGTAACGGCCGCCCTTGCACAGCAACTCCTCGTGAGGGCCGGATTCGACGACCAAACCGCCCTCGACCACGAGAATACAGTCGGCATGCATGATGGTGGAGAGGCGGTGCGCGATGATGAGCGTCGTGCGTCCCTTGCACAATTCGGCGATCGCCTCCTGCACGTGGCGCTCGGACTCCGAATCGAGTGCCGCGGTTGCTTCGTCAAGCAGGATGATCGGCGCGTTCTTGATCAGGGCGCGGGCGACCGAGATGCGTTGGCGCTGGCCGCCGGACAGCTGCAATCCGTATTCGCCGACGCGCGTGTCATAGCCGGCCGGGAAGCCGAGAATAAAGTCGTGAGCATGCGCCGCCTTGGCGGCGGCGATAATCTCGGCCTCGCTGGCTCCGGCTTTGCCGAGCGCGATATTGTCGCGGATCGACCCGCGGAACAGGTGCACGATCTGGCCGACATAGGCGATTTCCCCGCGCAGCGAGCGGCGCGACACCTTGGCGATGTCCTGGCCGTCGATCAGGATGGCGCCCGAATCCACTTCATAGAAGCGCATGATGAGGTTGAGCACCGTGGTCTTGCCGCCCCCCGAAGGGCCGACAAGTGCGGTGACCTTGCCGCGCTGGGCGACGAAGCTCATGCCGCGCAGCACCGGCGTTCCGGCGTGATAGGCGAAGTGCACATCGGCGAATTCAAGGCGCGCCGCGGCGAGCTTGATCGGCGGCAGGTGATCGTCGCTCGGCTCGCCCGGCGGGCTGTCGATCACTTCGTAGAGGACGCGCACCCCCACTAGGTTGCTGTTGAGGTCGAGATTGAGCCGCGCCAGCCGTTTGGCCGGCTCGTAGGCGAGGAGAAACGCCGCCAGGAACGAAATGAACTCACCTGGCGTCGCCCCCGCTTCGATCACGCGGTAGCCGCCGTACATCGATGCCAGCGCGACTGCGAAGCCGCCGAGCGTCTCCATCAGCGGACTGGCGCGGTTGGCGACCCGCGCCATCTTGTTCGACTGGCGCTCGACGTCGGCCACGCTGGCGGCCAGTCGCCGCCGCATCTCGTCCTCGAGCGCGAAGGCTTTGACCATGCGCATCCCCTGCAGGGCTTCTTGCATGGTCTCGATGATGTGCGTGCCGCCCGTGAACTTCATCCATGCGATTCCGCGCACCCGGCGGATCAGCTTGCGCAGGAAGAGGAGGGCGGGCGGCGCGATGATGAAGCCCGCGAGCGACATCACCGGGTCCTGGATCACCATCACGATTGAAAGCCCGATGAGAGACATCAGATCGCGGCCGATGGCGGTGATGAGGAGATTGATCACCTGGCTCACAGCGGCGGCGCCGGTGGTGAGCCGGGCGATGAATTCGGACGAATGGCGGTCGGCGAAGAAGCCGATGTTCTCCCGCAGCAACTTGTCGAACATGCGCCGCTGGTTATCGGCGACAATGCGGTTGCCGATCGAAGAGAGCGTGACCGCGGCCCCGTAGGTCGCCATGCCCTTGATCGTGAAAATCACGATCGCGAGGAGACCGATGACGACGACGCCGTGATAATTGCGATCGACGTAGGCTTCGTTGGTCATCTTGCCGAGGAGATAGGCGCTGAGCGCCATTCCCGCGGCGGCAACCCCCATCAGCACGAAGGCGACCAAATAGCGTCGCCAATGCCCCAATGCCTCATCGACGAGGAGGCGGCGCACCAGGGGCAGCGTCGCATAGCGCTCCGAGGATTCGGCCGTGGAAGCTTTCATGCGCGGTTCCATTGCGTGCCGCTGCGGCCGAAGAGCGCGAGGCCTATCGCAGGCATTCCATGCCCGGAAGTGGCGGAATTTTCAAGTTATTTTAGCAATTTCAAGATCAGTTGGGAGCGGCCGTCGCGGTTGCGACCGGTTTGCATTCCGGCGACGATGTTCGCCGCATCATGAGTTTGCGCTCCCAGGCGAGCGCGTGAGCAACAATGGTCGAAAGATCGTCAAACCGAGGTTGCCAGCCGAGCGTGGTCCGCGCCCGGTAGGAATCGGCGACGAGCCGGGCGGGATCGCCGGCGCGGCGCGGCGCGATTTCGACCTTGAAATCCGTTCTCGAGACGCGCCTGACCGCCTCGATCACTTCGAGCACTGAGAAACCGTGGCCGTAGCCGCAATTGAGCGTCTGCGATGGCGCGCCGGAGCGCAAATGGCGCAGCGCAGCGGAATGCGCGCGGGCGAGGTCGCTGACGTGGACGTAGTCGCGGATGCAGGTGCCGTCCGGCGTCGGGTAGTCGGCGCCGAATACTTCGAGCTTGGACCACAGGCCGAGCGCCGCCTCGACCGCAACCTTGATCAAGTGCGTCGCGGTTTCGCTCGATTGCCCGGCGCGGCGGCGAGGATCGGCGCCGGCGACATTGAAATAGCGCAAGACAACATAGCGGAGATCGTGCGCGCGGCCGGCATCGCGGAGAATGATTTCGCTCATCAGCTTCGACCATCCGTAAGGCGAGATCGGTTGCGTCGGCGCATCCTCCTTCACTGGAACCTCGGCCGGATCGCCGTAGACGGAAGCGGTCGAGGAGAAGATGAAGTTGCGCACGCCGGCGTTGACCGCGCATTCGATGAGCGCCCGGGAATTGACGGTGTTGTTCCGATAATAGGCGAGCGGGTCGCGGACCGAATCGGGGACCACGATCGACGCCGCGAAGTGGATGATCGCGTCAACGCCGTGGTCGCGGATGAGGCGGGCGACGAGCGCCTGGTCGCCGGCGTCGCCAACGATGAGCGGCGCTCTGTCGGCAACGGCCCAAGCAAAGCCGGTGGAGAGGTTGTCGAGCACCACGACGCGTTCGCCGGTATCGACGAGTTCAAGCACCATGTGGCTGCCGATATAGCCGGCGCCGCCAGTGACCAGGATCGTCATATTCTTCGATCCATATCTGCCGCCCTTTCGCCTTGCGCGATTCGTCGCCCCTACACCGATTTGGTGAAGGCCGCGTTATTTCCCGTCGCCGGGGTCAGTTCGCCGAAGCGATCGCCGCCAGCGTGCGCCGGGTCGCCACGACGACCTCCTCGGGGGTGATCTCGCGCATGCAGCGGTGGTGGGCGAGCCGGCAAACAGGCCTATGGCACGGCCGACAGGCAAGTTCGCCTCTACTTTGCACTGTCGCGGCAAGCTCATTCAGGGGCGCCCAATGCCACGGACTCGTCGGGCCGAAGAGTCCGATCGAAGGGGTGCCTAAGGCCGCCGCGACGTGGAGGAGGCCGGAATCGTTCGAGATCGCCACCGATGCGGAGGCGAGCGCGAGGATGGCGTCGCGCAGATCATGGCCGGTGAGATCGCGGGCTGCCGTGCCGGCGACGATCGCGGCGGCGAGGGATGTCTCGTCGGGACCGCCCAGCACCCAGACTGCAAGCCCGTCGGCCAGGAGACGGCGGGCGAGGGCGGCATAGGCGGCGCTCGGCCAGCGTTTCGACGGCCCGACCGCGCCTGGGGCCAGTGCCACGATGGGGCGGCCCTCCCCGGTCAAGCCACGCCGACTGCGCCAGGCAGTGGCGTCGGCCGCCGGAACTTTGAGCTGCGGCGGCGGCCACGCGGCGAGCGGCTTGGCGCCAGGCGGGAGGGCCAAGGCCGCGCAGCGGTCCACCATGCGCGGCAATTTACGCTCACCCAGACGCAAATCGTTGAGAAGAATGAACCGCACCTCCCCGACAAAACCGGTGCGCTCGGGAATGCCGGCAAAAAACGGCGCGAGCGCCGCTTTCCAGGTTCGCGGCATAATAAGCGCCGTGCCATAGTCTTCGCGCCGGAGGCGCCGAGCGAGGCTTGCCTGCTGGGCCAGAGCGAGACGGCCGCGCGGCAAGTCGGCCACGATGCTTTTCCGCAGGCCGGGCATGTAATCGGCGAGCGGCGCGCAGAGTGTGCTCGTCAGTATGTCGATCGGCCTTTCGGGAAAACGCATGCGCAGAATTTGCACGACCGAATGGCAGCGCACGAAATCGCCGATCCACATGTAAGGGACTATCAGGATCGAGCTACCGGTGGATGGAGCAGCCGGAAGTGGTGGCTCAGCCAATTGCCGGGATGAACTGTAATTCATGTTAACCTAGGTTTAATGACTGTTTCATTCGTCACCGTTCTCGGCGTACATTGTAAGCAATGCTGTCCAGCATTGCGCCACGGGCGAGACTGGGGCAATGGGGGTCGACGGCAACCTTAATCGGGTTAAGGCGTCGATGTTGTTGGTTACCGGCGGGGCCGGATTCATCGGCTCCAACTTGGTCGCGAGCCTCAATGAGGGGAGTATCGACGTCGCCGTCAGCGATACTCTCGGCAGTGCCGGAAAGTGGCGTAACCTCGCCGGTCGCCAGCTTGCCGATTTGGTCGCTCCGACGGACCTCCAACGCTGGCTCGAAGGCCGCAAGCTCGATGCGGTGGTGCATCTCGGCGGCGTTTCCTCCACGACCGTGATCGACGCCGACCGCGTGATCGAAACCAATTTCCGGCTGCCGCTACGCCTGCTCGAATGGACCACATCGACGCGCACGCCCTTCATCTACGCCTCGTCATCCGCAACCTATGGCGACGGCCGGGCGGGCTATTCCGATGACTGGGCAAACGGCTCGCTCAAGCGATTGCGGCCAAGGAGTCTTTACGGATGGAGCAAACATCTTTTCGATCTTGCCGTCGTCGAGCGCGCAGCGCGCAAGGATAAAATGCCGCCGCAATGGGTCGGGCTGAAGTTCTTCAACGTCTTTGGTCCCAATGAGTACCACAAAGGCGAGGGCATGAGTCTCGTCGCCAGCCGCTTCAACGACGTCAAGGAGGGCAAGCCCGCCCAGCTGTTCAAGTCGAGTCGCGAAGGCATCGCCGACGGCGAGCAAAAGCGGGACTTCATCTATGTGGACGACGTGGTTGCCGTTATCCGCTGGCTCTTCGACACGCCCGGGCTCTCGGGCATCTTCAACGTCGGCACCGGGCAGGCGCGCAGCTTCCGCGATCTGGTGACGGTCCTGTTCGCGGTACTCGGCCGCGAACCGGTTATCAAATACGTCGACGTTCCGGCAGCGATGCGCGATAGCTTTCAATATTACGCGGTGGCCGAGATCGAGAATCTGCGGCGTGCGGGCTACGATGCAAACTTCATGACGCTCGAAGAGGCCGTGAAGCACTACGTGAGTCATTATCTCAGTCGCGCCGGGTATCGCTGAAAATATTGGATTAATATTCATTCTTATTATTCTGCGTCCTTCATTGTTGAAGCATATTATGAATATATATTTATTTTTATTATTATGATCTACTCGTGCGGCATGGCCTTGTCCATGTGTTGCACGGCGACCGAGACTGGGGCAAAGGCTGGGGTGTAGGGTCCAGATCAATACGATCTCAACCGGTCTTATTACGACGTCGATGTTATTGGTCACCGGCGGGGCCGGGTTCATCGGATCGAACGTTGTCGCCAGCCTCAACGAGACCGGGCGGGCCGATATTGCCGTCAATGATGTCCTCGGCAACGAAGGCAAATGGCGCAACCTTGCCGCCTGCCAGCTTGCCGACTTCGTGCCGCCGGCAGACCTGTGGCGCTGGCTCGACGGGCGCAAGCTCGACGTCGTGGTGCATCTCGCCGCCATTTCCTCCACAACCGCCACCGACGGTGACGCTCTCATCGACAACAATTTTCGCCTGTCGCTGCGCCTGTTCGAGTGGTGCGCATCGACGCGCACGCCCTTTATCTACGCGTCTTCCGCTGCGACCTATGGCGACGGCCGCAACGGTTTTGCCGACGATTATTCGCTCGAGGCCCTCAAGCAACTCAGGCCGATGAACCTTTACGGCTGGAGCAAACAGCTCTTCGATCTTGCCGTCGCCGAGCGCGTCGCGCGCAAGGACAAGCTGCCGCCGCAATGGGTCGGGCTGAAGCTCTTCAACGTCTTCGGCCCCAACGAGTACCACAAAGGCGAGATGGCGAGTCTGGTCGCTAGGCGATTCGACGACGCCAAGACCGGCAAGCCGATCCGCCTGTTCAAGTCGCATCGCGCGGGCATCGCCGACGGCGAGCAAAAGCGCGACTTCATCTACGTGGACGACGTGGTCGCCGTCATCCGCTGGCTCATCGACACGCCCACGCTCTCGGGCATCTTCAACGTCGGCACCGGGCAGGCGCGCAGCTTCCGCGAGCTGGTGACGGCCCTGTTCGCGGCGCTCGACCGCGAGCCGGTCATCGAATACGTCGACATGCCGGCGGCGATGCGCGACAGCTACCAATACTTCACGCAGGCCGAAATCGGAAATCTGCGGCGTGCCGGTTATAATGCGAACTTCACCGCGATCGAACCGGCGGTGAAGCGCTACGTGAATTCCTATCTCAATGGCGCCGATCGCTATCGGTGAACGAGATCGCGAGGTTCGGGCAGGCCGCTGCGTGCATGTTCGATTTCGAGGAAGCGCTCAAGCTTGTTCCGAAGCAGACCATTCTCTGCATCGGCGATCTCATGCTCGACAGCTTTGTCTACGGCGACGTCACGCGCATCTCGCCCGAGGCGCCGACGCCGATTCTGACGGCCAGGCGCAGCACGACTGAGATCGGCGGCGCCGGCAACGTCGCGCGCAATATCGCCGCGCTGGGAGCGCGCTGCATCTTCGTTGCTGTTATCGGCAACGACGAAGCCGGCCTCACTCTGACCAACGCCCTGGCACAGCTCGACGGCTTGGTCACACCCGATCTCGTGATCGACGCCGCGCGGCAAACCACGCGCAAGGTGCGCTTTGTGTCCGAACACCATTCGACCCACCTGCTGCGGGCCGATTGGGAAACGACCGAGCTTGCGAGCGCGCAAAGCGAGGCCGCGATCATCGGTTATGCCGAAGCGGCGCTGCCGCAGGTCGGCGCGGTGGTGCTGTCGGATTATGCCAAGGGCACGCTGACCCCGCGCGTCATTCGCGCCGTCACCGACGCGGCGCGGCGCCTCGGCAAGCCGGTCATCGTCGATCCCAAGGGCCACGATTACAGCCTTTATCGCGGCGCGACGCTGATCACGCCCAATCGCAAGGAACTGGCGGCCGCGGTGCATCGACCGGTCACCACCGAGGTGGAGATCGCAGCCGCCGCGGCCGAGCTCGCGCGCATCGTCGAGAGCGAAGCCGTATTGGTCACCCGCAGCGAGGAGGGGATGACGCTGCACGAGCAGGGTCGGGCTCCGGTTCACGTTCCCGCCTATCCGGTCAAGGTGCGCGATGTCTCCGGTGCCGGCGATACCGTTGCCGCCGTTCTCGCGGTGCTGCTGGCGATGCAGACGCCGTACGAGTTCGCGGTGCGCGCGGCCAACGCCGCGGCCGCCGTTGTCGTCGGCAAACGCGGAACGGCGACGGTCTCGCTCGCCGAACTGCGCAGTCGCATCCTTCCGGCCGCCTCGCTGGCGCCGGAGGAGAAGATCGTGTTCGACTGGGCGATGCTCGACGAGCGGCTGGC
>JASHRY010000247.1 GCA_030037105.1 Xanthobacteraceae bacterium | reverse complement strand
GCCTGGGTGAGCGCGCGCATGGAGAGCAGCATGCGCTTCACGTCGGGATGCGCGATGATCGGCGTCGACGCCGTCGCCGGCATCCCGGCGCTGCGGCCCTGCCGGCGTTCGCGCGCGTAGGCTAGCGCCTGTTGCGTGGCGCGCTCGGCGATGCCGACGCCTTGCAGACCGACCGCAAGCCGCGCGCGATTCATCATGGTGAACATGCAAGCCATGCCGGCATTCTCTTCGCCGATGAGAAAACCAGTCGCGCCGCCGTGATCGCCGTAAATCATGGTGCAAGTCGGCGAGCCATGGATGCCGAGCTTGTGCTCGATCGAATGGGCGCGCAGGTCGTTGCGCGCGCCGGGCGAGCCGTCGGCGTTGAGCAGGAATTTGGGCACCAGAAACAGCGAAATACCGCGCGTGCCGGGAGGGGCATCCGGCAGGCGCGCCAGCACGAAATGGATGATGTTGTCGGTGAGATCGTGCTCGCCATAGGTGATGAAGATTTTCTGGCCGGAGATGCGATAAGTCCCGTCTGCGGCGCGCTCGGCGCGCGTGCGCAACGCGCCGACGTCGGAGCCGGCTTGCGGCTCGGTGAGCTGCATCGTCGCCGTCCATTCGCCGGAGACAAGTTTGCCCAGATAGGCGCGCTTGAGCGCCTCGCTGCCGTGGGCGACGAACGCATCGATTGCCGCCATGCCGACCAGCGGGCCGACGGCAAAGGCCATCGCGGCTGCGTTCCACATTTCGACGCAAGCTGCGTTGAGCACCTGCGGCAGTTCCTGGCCGCCCCATTTGCTTGGCGCGACGAGCCCGTTCCAGCCGCCCTTGCGCCACGCCTGATACGCCTCTTTCCAGCCCGGCGCCGTGGTTACGACCCCGTCCTTGAAGGTTGTGCCGTAGCGGTCGCCGACGCGGTTGAGCGGCGCAAGGACCTCGCCGGCGAAACGGTCGGCCTGTGCCAGCACTGCCTCGACGACGTCCATGGTGAGGTCGCCGAACAGTCCTTCGTCAAGCGCCGGCGCGAGCGCGGCCCCGAATTTGAGCGCGCCGACGATGTTGGCGAGGGGGGCACGATAGGTCACGGGTCTCCTCCGTAGATTGAACGCTCCGCGCCGGTCCGGTAGGGCGGCGACCGTCCGACCCGGTACCGGGCCGGCGCGGGGTCGAGGCCATCGGACATCAATATATGGTGCCGGCCGCTCTGCCTATGGGGCTTGGCGGTCAGCCGCAAGCCAAGCGCCGCTGGTGCGGCGCCGGCCGACAAGCGGGGCGGAACCTTGTTGTCCGCAGGCGACCAATTCCGAGCGCAGCTTTACAAGGATCGGACGCTCGATTACCGGAATGAATGATGGGTCGGCACTTTTGGCAAAACGGGCTCGGGCGCAAGTATCTTCTCTCTTTTCGTCACAACCCCGATGCGGCGGTGTTGGGCATTATCGTTGTTTGCCTTGCCTTCCGGCTCATCCTGGCGGCTACGCTCGGCTTTGCCGTCGATGAAAGCTACACGATCGCCAACGCGCGGCACCTGCAACTCTCCTATTTCGATCACCCGCCGCTGCATTATTGGATCGTGCATGCGTTCATGCCGATTCTTGGCCACGGTCATGCGCTGCGCTTGCCGTTCATCGTTTTATTCGCCGGCTCGTCGTGGCTCCTTTATCTTCTCACGCGTCGGCTGTTTGGTGACTGGGCAGGGATGTGGGCGGTATTGGCGCTCAACCTGTCGGCATTCTTCACGGTATCCGTCGGCGGTTTCATAGTTCCGGACGGACCGCTCGTTTTTTTTCTGCTTGCTGCGGCGCTGGTCCTGGCGAATGCGTTCTTTGCCGTCGCCGCCGCGCCTTCGCCATGGCGGACGTGGATTGTCGCCGGATTTTGCATCGGGCTTGCAGGCCTGTCGAAGTATCACGCCGTGCTGTTCGCGTTCGGTCTCCTTTTGTATCTCGTCAGTGTACCTGCACGCCGGCGTGTCCTGCTCCATCCGGCGCCGTGGGTGGGAGCGTTCATCGCGCTCGCTGTGTTTACACCGGTTTTGATCTGGAACGCGCGGCACGCATGGGCCTCTTTCATGTATCAGGGCGGCCGCGGCATCCCTCAGGGCGGCCTTCACGTCGGCAATGCGCTTGCCAATGCCGCCGGCCAAGCGGTTTGGATACTGCCTTGGATCTTCGTGCCGCTGATCGTCGCGGCGTGGCATGCTTTGCGGGCGGGACGCAAGCAGGAGCGGTCCTGGTATTGCCTGTGCCTGGGCCTGCCCACGATCGTGCTTTTCACCGTTATTCCGCTTTGGGGCGATAAGCCTCTGCCGCATTGGTCGATGCCGGGCTGGATGATGCTCTACCCGATCCTCGGCGCCCGTCTCGATCGTGCGGCGAGCGCGGATGTATGGCCGCGTCGTTGGGCGATCGCCTCCGCCGCGTTGTTCGTCGTGTTGGCGGCGATCGTGGTCGGCCAGGCGGCGACCGGTTTCGGCAAGCTCTTGTTTCCCGGCGCCTTCAGGTACGGCGACCCGACGCTCGAATCGGTAGAGTGGACTCCGCTCTATGCCGAGCTCAAGGCCCGCGGTTATCTCGATCGCAAGGATATGTTCATTGTTGCCCCGAACTGGCTTTACGCCGGCAGAATCGATGCGGCGCTCGACGGCGCGCTGCCGGTCGTGGTGATCGGAAACGGCAAGAATTTCAACTTTCAAATTGCGGGAAAGTCGCTGCTGGGCCGGGACGCACTCGTCATCGGCCGCAACATCCCGGCGGATATGGAGTCGCGCGTGCGGAGAATTTTCGCATCCGTCGAGGAACTGCCGTCGTTTTCGTTCGGTCGCTCCGGAATGCATGAAATCAATTTGCGTATCTTTCTTGCAAGAAAGCTGCTGGCGCCGTTTCCGTCGGCTAATCCGCGAAAGCGGGAAGTGGAGAGCCGAGACGGGGTCAAGCGGGATCGCTGAACAGGGCGAGAGATTGCCGTCAGCGCATGGCCAGCATTGATCGGCGACGGTCGCCTCGCTATGTTCCGCTTGCGTCGCCTCGCGACACGTGCGGGCGCGTTGGGGCGTAGCCAAGTGGTAAGGCAGCGGATTTTGATTCCGCCATGCGGAGGTTCGAATCCTCCCGCCCCAGCCAGCGAATGCAGTCTCTGCTATGCGATTTCGTGGTGTGTGAGAACCGCCGACATTTCCGCGGGGTATGTTGGCACGCCCGAGTTTCTGGTCGGCAAATTCCGGACTTTCAGGTTTGGATTTTACTGTGCCCGGGCAATGAACGGTACGTAGGTCTCCAATTCTGGCGCCGGCAAGGTGATGACTCGGCCTATTTCTGCCGAACGATAGAGTGCCATCAGCATTTCAGCTACCGCTACACCGTTCTCGAAAGTCTCCAGCGGACGGCGGCGGTGACGAAATGCATCGACCATGTGGCGGTCCTCGCCGATATAGCCGTAAATGTCCGGCTCGTTTTCGACTACTGGCATCAAGCCTTGCTCGGCATTCTGCTTCTCAACCAAATCCTCACCTTGGCCGCCGGTCACGTCGCGCGAGAAAAATACCTTTAGCCCTGTGCTCAGAGAACTGAACTCCATCGAATATTCGGGGCCGAGGAGCTCGATCAGAATGCGCAGTCCGGCGCCGACATAGGCCCAGGAATTGGTTGCCTCTACCATGACTTCATGCCCCTCGGAATCGCGGAAGACCAGCGCGCCACGGGCGAAATCCTCCGCCGGCCGTTTGCCGTAGTCGACTTCCATCCCCATCATGCGCTTGAGCTTCGCCACATATTTCGGCCGCGTCCATTTCAGATTACCCACCGTGGCGCTGGCGCTGACGAGCTTGAGGTCGTCGCGCGGCGCGTCGGGTTTGGTCAGCAGGAAACGCCCGACCTCAACGCTGTGACAGGTCATGTCGGAAAGAACACCGCCGCCTTGCTGCCGGGCTTGCCAGAACCAGGGCATGTGCGGGCCGCTATGCTCTTCGGCCGCGCGGGCCAGATAAGGCCGGCCGCTGATCGGGACGGCCCGACGCCAGACAATGTCCTTGCCGCGTTGGACCGCGCTGGAGAACACCTGGTTCTCCAGATAGCCGTGGAGAAGGGCGGCGTCCTCGGCAAGCCGCAGCATTTCCCGTGCTTCGGCGAGCGTGCGCGCCAGGGGCTTTTCGCAGGCCACGCCGACAATCTTCGCCCGTCCCGATTTCACCAGATGGTTGATCTCCCGCATCGTGTCGAGGCGGGCAAAGTTCGGCACGGTGATCCAAACGGCGTCGATCGCGCCGGAGACCAGCATGGCCTCCAGCGAGGGGAACGGCCGGCAAGGACCGAGCTCCAGCGCATTGGCCGTGACGGCCAGCGCCTCACGATGCGCAGCGGTCGGACTATACACACCCGCGACAGTGACGTGGCGGACCGCGACCAGCGCCTGGAGGTGAAAATTGGCTATGAATCCGCTGCCGATCAGCCCGAGTCGCAGCTGGGCGATTGATGCATCATCTTTCACGAAAGCCTCCCTCCGTCTGCCGGCATGCGCGAGCGTTCGGCCGTGCCCTCGAGACGCCGATTGGGCAACAAAAAATAATGAGAATGCAACCGAACATAATCTCTGTCGCCCTGCTTCGCCGATTTGTATGGTCGTAAGCAGGCTGGTGAAGCCTCTGTTCCTGCCGTACCTCCGATTTCGTCAGTCGCCGGCGCTGGGCGGCGTCTACGGACTGCTCTTCGCTCGCCGACTCCCCTGTATGGCCCTCCACACGCGCTCCGGCGTCAGCGGCAGATCCCTGATGACGACGCCGGTCGCCTGGGTCACAGCCGCAGCAAGCGCCGGGGCCGTGCAGAGCAACGCACCCTCGCTCACTCCTTTTGATCCGTACGGCCCCGGGCCGTCCTCGTTCTCAACGCTCAGCGCCTTCAGCGCCAGCGGCACATCTTTGGTCGTCGGGATCCGATAGTCCAACGCGCCAAGATTGCGGATGCGTCCCTCGTCATCAAGAATGATATGTTCCATAAGGCTGTGACCGAGCCCCATAATGGCTGCGCCCTCATCCTGCGCTTCCACCTGGAGCGGGTTGAGCGCCTTGCCGACGTCGCCGACGGTGACGTGCTTGTGGATGAGAATTTCGCCGGTGTCAGCGTCCACCTCGACCTCAAACGCGGTGCAGTTGAACTCAAAAAAGGCCGCCGTCCCGCCCAGCGGATGGTCGGGCACGACCGGTTTTCGCATGCGGCCGCGGCCGATCAGTTCGCCGTTCCAGCCGCCAAGCTTGCCCGCAATAAATTCGGCAATCGACACCGTCCGGTGCGGAAGTTCGACCATGCCGCCGGCCACACGCACATCGGTCTTGGCAAGCCCGAGCAGTTCGGCGGCCATCTCGCGCAGTTGCTCGCGGATATCCTCGCATGCGCGAAAGATGGCGGTGCCCATGAAAACCGTCGATCGGCTTGCAGATGTTTGCAGATCGAAGGGCACGACTGAAGTGTCCCCCATCACCACCGATACTTTCGCCAATGGCGCGCCAAGCTCGTCCGCCGCGAGCTGAGCAAAGATCGTCCGCGCCCCCTGTCCCATGTCAGACGTTCCGGCATAGATGATGACGCTGCCGTCGGCGAGCAGCCGCACTATCGCGTTGGACAGACCTTGCGTGGCGCCCGATTTGATGCCGACGGCGATGCCGCGACCACGCCCCGAAGCAAGCGGGGCGTTCCAGCCAATCGCTTCCGCGGCGCGCCGCACCGATTCCGGCCAGTCGCCGTCCGCCGGGACGTCGCCGCGCACGATTTCGTCGCCCTTGCCCGCAAGGTTGCGCATGCGGATCTGCAATCCGTCGAGGCCGAGCTCGCGGGCGGCTGCATCCATCTGCGACTCCACCGCCCAAGCAATTTGCGGTGCGCCGAAGCCGCGAAACGCGCAGCTCGGCGTCGTGTGCGAGAGAATCGCCCGCGCATGAATTCTCGCGTTGGGGGTCCGATATGGGCCGCAAGCCAGGTAGTTCGACTTGGTCATGACCCGTTCGGCAATGTCGGCGTAGGCTCCGATCAGAAAGTCGGACTTGACATCCTGAAAGAGCAGATCGCCGGATCGCGTGAAGCCGGTACGGACGTGAATCTCCGCCGCCGCGCGCCGAACCGCCTGGAACGTCTGCTCCAAGCTGAGCACCAGCCGGCAAGGACGGCCGGTGCGCAGCGACAGGTGCGTCACCAGGGGCTCGAGCTTGGGATTCTGCTTGCCGCCGAAACCACCGCCCGGGTCCGGAGCAAACACGCGCACCTGCGTCAAAGGCAGATCGAAGAGTTCCGCCATGATCCTCTGCAGCAGGAACGGATGCTGGACCGGACTCCAAATTTTCAAACCGTCTTTGTCGGCCCAGGAAATAAAGCCGTGAGGCTCGATCGCGAAATGCGTGACCATCGGGAATGAATAGGAATTCTCAACGACAAGATCTGCACGCCCGGCGGCAACGTCGCCCCAGCCGAATCGCCGCTCTTTCAGGATGTTGGTGCCGGCCAGCGGATCGCCGGCGCGCAGCGCCGGCTCCTGCACCAACGGCGCGTCCGGCGCCAGCGCTCCCGCCACCGAGAAAACAGCAGGTAACGTCTCGTATTCGACACGCACCAGCGAAACCGCCAGTTCCGCCGTCTCTTTCGCCTCCGCCGCCACGGCCGCTACCGGCTCGCCGTGGTATTTTGTTTCGCCTGCGGCGAGGATCGGCCTGTCCTTGTAGACCGGCCCGAACCGCGGCATCGGCTTCGGTAAATCGTCAGCGGTTATGACGTCGACCACACCGGGCAGAGCATAAGCCGCGGCAGTATCGATAGAGATGATACGCGCTCGAGCCACGTCGAGAGTGACAAGTTTAACGTAAAGCATGTCTTTAAGAGAAATGTCTGCAAGGAACTGCTGCAGCCCGGTCACCCGTTCCCGGCCGCCGAAACGCCCGACATCAGCACCGACCCAGGTTCTGGCGTTTCTTCCATCGCGTCTGACCACATCGTCAGACGGATGGGGGCTGCGCCTGCCATCGCTGCCGGCGAACTTTTTCGCGCGCGCGCCGCTTGCGCCGGCTTTCGCCGCCGAGCGGACAGCCTTGACGATCCGATTGTAGCCGCCGCAGCGGCAAAGATTGCCTGACAGGCCCTCGCGAATCTTCTCTTCGCCAGGATCGGCGTCTTCGTCGAGTATCGCCTGGGCCGACATCAGCATGCCCGGGATGCAAAACCCGCATTGCACCGCACCTTCATCGATGAAGGCCTGTTGCAGCGGGTCTAGCCCGCCATTGCCGAGCCCCTCGATGGTGACGATTTCGGCGCCGTCCGCTTCCACGGCCAGCATGAGGCATGAGTTTACAGTGCGGCCGTTCACGGACACCGTGCAAGCACCGCACTCGCCCACGCTGCAGCATTCTTTCGGACCGCACAGCCGCAAGGTGTCGCGGAGCAGGTCCAGCAACATGGTGTTCGAACCAACAGTCAACGAATGGCGGCGCTCATTGACAGTTATGTTGACTGTACGCGCGTCAACCATGCGTCCTTCCGTTTGCAAGTCTTGCGGCAGCGCAGCGTTGCGCGCGCTTTGCCAACACGCCGAGCATCGCCAGGCGATATTCCGCGCTCCCACGCACGTCGGTGATGGGAGAGGCACTCGCGATCATTGCGTCGAGCGCGATCGCCTTGGCCTCGGCTCGCGCGGACGGATCGGCGAGTACGCCGTCGGTGTCGCTCAACAGCAGGGGCCGCGGCGACACTGCGCCGAATGCAAATGTCGTCACGCCGTCATCGTCGATGCCGCAACAAAGATTCACGGTGGCCAAATCAACGCCGCGCCGCCGGGTAATTCGGGCAAACGCGGCGCCGAAGGGCCGATCCGGGAACGGAATGTGCAAAGCGGTGGCAATCTCGCCGGAAGCAAGCGCGATGCGCCTGTTGCCCTGTATGAAATCGACGACCGGGACGAACCGCTCGCCGCGCGGGCCAAGCACCTTCACCAGCGCGCCATACACCGCCAGGACCGGGACGGTGTCCGCGGCCGGAGAAGCATTGCAGACATTCCCGACCAAGGTGGCGCGATTGCGAATTTGGATGGAGCCCACTACGGCCGCGGCCTCGGCCAGCGCCGGAAAGTGCGCACGCACGATCTCGTTCTTCTCGACATCGCGCATTGCCACCGTCGCGCTGATTGTGAGGAAGCGATCCGCTTTGGCAATGACCGGCGGCAGGTCTTTGGTGCGCTTCACGTCAACGATCACGCGTGGAGTGACGGTGCCGTTGCGCAGTCCCACGACCAGGTCGGTGCCGCCCGCGAGCAACACGGCAGCGGCGCCGTCTTCCTGAAGGAATGCGATCGCCTCCTGAAGTCCGGTCGGTCTTACGTAGCGAAGCGGTGGCACCTTTGTTCCATGCCTTCGGTTGGTTTGCGCCGGACCCGCCAGCAGAGTCAAGCGTAGGCGGTTTTTAGATAGTGGTGATTGGGCGGGACTGCAGGAAGAAAAGGTCGCCGTTCTGGTCGAACGTCCATTCGATATCCTGCGGACAGCCGTGCATCTCCTCGAGCTTCCGCCCCATCTCCGCCAGTCGCTTCAACTCGCTCTCGTTGAGGACCTGCGTGCCGACGATGTTGCTGCGCTTGATCGTCCCTTTGCGATCCAATGCGTAGTGGTCGGGCGTATGCCCGCCATCGACAACGTTCTCGCCGAGACCGAATGTTGCTTCGACGACGATCCGGTCTTTGCGGCCGTGCACCGGGTCAATGGTGAAAAGCACACCGGATTTCTTCGAATCGATCATCTGCTGGACGATGACGGCCATGGCGATGTCGTCCATGGAGCCCTTCTCGGCGCGATAGAAGATCGCGCGGTCGGAGAAGAACGACAGCCAGCACTCGACGATTTTTTCAAGGACGGCGGAAAGTCCATTGACATTAAGATAGGTCGCCTGCTGGCCGGCATAGCTCGCCGCCTCGGAATCTTCTGCGCAGGCCGACGATCGCACCGCGACAGGGCCGCAGAGCACAGCATAGTGCTCGGCAACCATGGCCGCCGGAGGCTTCGCGGCCGCGACGATCCGTCGAGCGCCAGACATGTCGCCGGCACGACAGCATTCGTGCAGCCGTGCCTCGTCAACCCCCGCGACAAACGCCGTCGAGGTTACGACGAACCCAGGAGGGACCGGCATACCCTCCTGCATCATGGCCGCGAGGCTCGCGCCCTTTCCTCCACTGAGGCCCACCGCGCGGCACCGGGGGTCGCCGAATGAGAGCACAAGGTGCGAGTTGGTCATTTCTTGCCATTCCAATCAGCTGTGCAGGAGCGATCCTTGGCCAGCCTTCCGCGCCGGCGTTCCGCTGTCGGCGAGGATATCCACCTGCCCGGTTGAGCCGTTCACCCGAATCCGGTCACCGGTCTTGATACGCCGCGTCGCATCGGAAGTGCCGACGACGGCCGGAATGGCGAACTCACGAGAGGCAACGGCCGGATGAGAAGCCATTCCGCCGGCATCCGTCACCAGGCCGCCGATACGGGTAAAGAGGACGACCCAGGCCGGGCTAGTCATGCGGCAGACCGCGATGTCTCCCTTCTGAACTTTCTCGAATTCATCTGCGGATAGCAGCACTCTCGCTGTTCCCTCGACAATGCCGCTCGACGCCGGCAGTCCGTTAATGACACTCTCGATCTCGGCGCGCTTACGGTGGAATTTCTCAGGAAAGCCCCAGTTGGTCAGATAAGGGAAAGCGAGCGCTTCGTCAGTAGCGGTCCCCACCCAATCGCGTGGGCGAAGCTTGTAAGCGTCTTCGCGCTGGTCGCGGCGGTCGGAAACCAACTCCTGCACGTCGCCGGGGAAGCTGCCTGCCATTACGGCGCGCAATTCATTGTAGCGCAGATACATGACGTCTTCGGCATCGAGCAGCACGCCCTGGGCGGCCAACTTCTTGCCAATGGCGATCAGGACCAGGCGAACACGGGCGTTGGTCCCCTGGTCGATGTAGAAGTGATGGTCCGGCGTGAGCGGGTTCATTTTCAGGCTGAGCTCCAGCGCGCGCGCAAGCTGGTCGCGGTCTTCACCGGGAGGAACCCCTTCCATGACTTCCTTCTTGGCCGCTTCGAGATCGCGCGCCACCCGCCCGATCTCGGCATTGAAGTCGTAGTCGGTCTCGAGGTAGCCGCGAATCGCCTCGATGGCCGCGGCCGGGTTCTCCTTCCAGGTCTTGAAGGAGAATTCGTGCGCCCACATGGATTTCCAGCCGAATACGTTCAGATAGGGATCGATCCGATCGGCAATGAACGCCCGCCCGGCCGCGCTCTGCCTTAGGGCTGCGAGCGCGTCGGCGGCGGTCGGCTTGGCAAACGCCTTGGCGACGTCTCCGCGGTCCGCCTTGACGAACTCCTTCATCACCCACAGCCCTCTGATCGAATCCCAGTTGCGGTTCTCGGTCGAGGCTTGCAAGCGCCCCATGAGTTCCCGGGACCCGCTCTCGCCCTTGATAGCGGCGATTGCCCCGTTGAGGGCCATGGTGGCGGAGAATTGCGAAAAATTGAGCTGCCAGTGAATTTTCCAGTGCCGGTCGTGGACGTCGATGACGTCCTCGAGAAGAATCGCCAGATCAAGCAGGCTCGCGCCGTCATAATCATAGGTGTCGAAACGGAGAAAGTTGCGCTCCATTTCCGGACGGAATCGCTCGCGCCACCAGTCGAGGAACTTGTCGGCGTAACAGGGGAGCGTCCAGCCAAGGTAGGCGCCGATTTGCGCCGAGTATCCGGCATCGACCGGCGTGCGCGCCATATAGTGCGATCCGTACTCGGAACCGATCGCGCGAATGTCGGGTTTCGCCGGAATGGCGGCGGTGTACACGTATCCGTTGATGACCTTGACCAGCCAGTCGCAGGCGAACGGAGTGCCGAACCGGCGGAACATGTAGTCGCAGCTCAACCACCAGCCGCCGATGTCCGCATACATCGGGGAAACCGGGTTCGGGATGTGCAAATCGTCGTAGACCCAGAACAGCTCCTTCTGCCCTTCCTCCCACTCGATGGGGAATTCTTCGTCGCCAAAGAAGGTGGCCTTCATGCTCGTTTCCCCGCCTCGGCATTCCCGAGCGTTCTTCATTGAACGGTCGTGTCGCCAATCGAAGATTATTGAACAGGGAAAACATCTGCAAGCGCGACCGAATGATCGACCATCGAGCTTCGTCCGTTGGATCGCATTTTCACTCTTGCGCGGCCGCCGGCGCAAAGGCCGCCGCGACCGCGAGTCCGACCGCTCTTCTCGAAATCAGCCGCGATATTTGCTTCCCGGCAGCGACAGCTGTTTGAACGCTTTTACCGTGCTAACGATAGCGGTCTCGACCGGCAACCGCTCCATGCTCGACGCCCCGACGAAACCCTGCGCCGTGGTGCGTTGAAGCACATAAGCGACATCTTGCGGGCTCTCCATCGGTCCGCCGTGCGCCAAGGCGATCACGTCCGCTTTCACGGTGCGCGCCGCATCGATCAGCTCCTGCGTCGCCTTTACCGCCTCGTCGAGCGACATGGCTTTCTTCGAGCCGATCGTCCCGCCGCTGGTCAATCCTATATGAGGAACGATCATGTCGACGCCCGCCTCGGCCATCTGGACGCATTCCTCGGCGGTGCAGACATAGCAGCCGCTGTAGAGGCCGACTTCCCGAGCCGCGGCGATCATTTCGACTTCGCGGGCGAAGCCCAAGCCGACCGATTCGAAGTCCCGGCGAATATCGCCATCGAACCGCGATACGGTCGGATAGTTGATGACGCCGGAAAATCCCACCTCGCGAAGCTGCTCAAGGAACTTGTGCATATTGCGCGTCGGGTCGGTACCGCAGACGCCGGCGATCACGGGCGTTTTCTTCACCGCGGGAAGCACATGATTCCCGCCGAGATCCAGCACGATTTCGTTAGCATTTCCGTATGGCATCAAGCTGCAAATGGACGGCAAGCCATCGGTGCGAAATTTGCCGCTGTTGAAGACAACGATTAGATCGATTCCGCCAAGCTCTTCACATTTTGCTGAAAGCCCGTTTCCGGCTCCGGCGACCATGATCGGCCGGCCCGCTGCGATGGTGGCGCGCAGCCGCGTGGCAACCTCCTCCCGCGTGTATCGATGTCCCATGTGTCTCTCGTGTAAGGCTTAGTTATTTTATGTCGCCGCGGTCTACTCGTTATCCCTTCGACATCCGAACAAGGCATCAATCGTTGAACACGGCCACCGCACGGATCGGCGAAGCGGTACCCCCACGCCACTTGAGCGGCAAACCGATGAACTGAAACTCGCCCTGACCAAGCAGGGCCTCGAGATTGCACAGGCTCTCCATGTGCGTGATGTCGAGTTCAAGACAGGCTTTGTGCACCAGCGAGTTTATTCTCCCTTCCGGCCCCGGCCGCATGGCGTCTATGCCGAAATGCACGATGCCCTGTCGCGCCAGCCATTCGGTGGCCGCGACGTTGACGCCGGGATTGTCCGTTGCGTAGGCCGGCGTCGGGAACGTGCGCGCATGATGACCAGTGCAGAGCAGCACAGTGCCCTTTTTCGGGATTGGCACGCCGGCCTTGCTCACCGCTGCCTCGAGATCGGCCGGGGTGATCTCCGCACGCGGCGGACTGTGACGCAGGTCGATACAGATGCCTTTGACGATGCAATTCTCCAGCGGATATTCGTCGATCGGCGTACCGCTCTTACCGAAATGGCGCGGGGCGTCGATGTGGGTGCCGCCGTGGTCCGGCATCGAGAAGTACATCACTGCGTTGCCCTGTATATTGCCGGAATCGATGAACGCTTCCTCGTGCGTCTTCCACACGCCGTGGATAATAGGCGGTTGGCCCGGATAAGCCGGCGTGCGGTGGTAGAGTTCCCGGCTCAAATCCACGATCCTCACGCGCTCTCCTCCTTATTGCAGATGGATTTGCGCGAACACTATTCGCGCGTCGCGGCGATGACAACGCCGTGCCGGCGCAGTTATGCTGAGAAGCGCCATCGCAAGAACCGATTGCGCGCCCGCCTCAGGCCCGCGCCGCCGGCCCATCGGCATACCGCATCAGCGCATGGCGATATTCGCTCGGAGCCACGCCGGTGTGCTGACGGAAGAAGCGGGTGAAGTTGCATTGCGCATCGAATCCAAGGCGGCTGGCAACCGAAGTTAGGCTTGCTTGCGAGCTGCTCATCTGCTGCATCGCCTCTTCCAGCCGCAGCGAGTTCCAGAATATGCTCGGCGTAAGTCCGAGTTCGTCGCGGAACATCGAAAAAAAGTGCGGGCGGGACAGGCCGGACTCGCGGGCCACCATTTCCATGTCGAGATTCCGCGCCATATTGCTGCGCATCAGCGCCAACGCCTTGCGGATCCGGAAATCGCGTGCGCTATGGTCGCGCCTTGCATCCGCGGTCGCCACCTCTCGGGACACTAGCAACGCCCGCCTGAGGAAAGCAATGAGCGCGCAATCAAGCTCGACTTCGTCGCTCGTGTCGTCGAGCAGCATATCTCGCAGGGTCCACAGCTCTTCCCGCAAGGAGGTCGATATGGCGACGTCGAGATGAGCGAAGCTCTTGGGCAAATGCGGCGGCAACATCCGCGACAGCCAGTCCGGGTCAAGATAGAATGATAGGCTTTGCGCCGCGCCCGAGCCGGCCTCGATTTTCAGGCAATGCGGCACGAAGCGATCGATTATCGCGGCCTTCCGTGCGTCGTGGCCGACCGGCGTCCCGTCGATCAGGACATGCGCCGGGGCTCCCCGCAACCAAAAGCTCACATTTGCGCTCGAATGGGCGTGGGTCACAAGTTCGGTCGTCAGTTCGAGGACGGTGACGTGACCGAACGAACCGTGGTGAAGCCGCAATATCTTCGACATTGGTTTCCACCCGAAACCACGGCTTCTGCGACGCCGCATCCGGCGTCTTTGGCCATTTGGCCATGATTAGAAATCCGCCCGCGAGCGTCGTCAATGTGGCCTTTTGGGCTCCCAGGCCCCGGCAAAATTAGATGGATTGATAAGCGCGCCGACCACGCCCTCGCTACGCTTGCCTTACGAGCTGCGGTACCGGGGCTCTGGTCCCGGCCCATGCGGTATCTGCGGCGGAGACCGCGCTCATGGTCGGCGGCAATAGGGCAACCGATGACGCTCGCTTATCAAAGTTTTGACGATGTGCAGGCCGCGTCACGTTTCTTGGCCGAGCGGCGGGAAGCGCATCTTTTGGGCGGCGGAACGCTGCTGGTGCGGCGCGTCAACGAAGGCGACATCTCGATAAGCACTTATGTTCGCCTGCTTGCACCGCATTTCAGGCAAATCAATACGTCCGGCGAAATGATCCACCTTGGCGCCGGCGTGACCATGTCGGCCATTGCCAAGGTTCCGGCCCTTGCATTTATCGCTCCGGTTGCCAGGTCGATCGGCGGGCCGGCCGTGCGGTCGGCCGCGACGGTTGGTGGGAATCTTTTCGCGCCGTGCCCCTATGGCGATTTCGGTGTCGCGCTGCTTGCGCTCGATGCGGTCGTGGCAATCGAAACTCCTGACGGGCTCAGCGAACTCGACCTAGAAGCGTTCTTCAAGTCGCGCGCGCGGCTCGCCGCCGGATCTATTGTCACGGCGGTGCGCTTCCCGCGCCCGGCACCGGACGATTTTCGCTTCGTCAAAGTCACCCGTGTCAAGCCGAATGGCGCTGCCGTGCTGTCGATGGCGGCGGTGCTTGCAACAATGAAAGGCCGCATTTCGACGGCGCGAGTTGCCCTCGGCGCGATGGCAAAAACGCCGGTGCGGGCGCACAATTTGGAACAGGCTCTCAAGGGAGCGTCTTCTGCGCCGCATGAGATCGGGCGAGCGGTCGCCTCGGCCACCGCGGATGTATCGCCGGCGTCGGATGCGATTGCAAGCGAATGGTACCGCGAGACCGTGCTCCCGGTTCATTTGCGCCGATTGCTCTCGACCTGAATTTCTCGATTTTCCACGAGCCGCGTCATGACGAAAGTACCGGTGCAAATGATTTTGAACGGCGAAGAGCGGGCGGAGTTCGCCGACAGCGGAATGACTCTCCTCAAGTTCCTGCGCGACAAGATCGGCGACCTCAGCGTCAAGGGCGGCTGTCTCCAGGGAACATGCGGCACCTGCACGGTGCTGGTCGACGGCGAGCCTCGCCTCGCCTGCATTACGCTGGTCGAGGACTGTTGCAGCACGTCAGTCGAAACGGTCGTGGGACTCTCGCCCAACGGCGAATTACATCCGTTGCAGCAAGCCCTGCTCGACCACTTCGCGGCCCAATGCGGCTTCTGCACGCCAGGCATGCTTATGGCGGCGAAGGCGCTGCTTGATGCAAACCCGCATCCCGATCGGCGCGAGGTGGAAGATGCACTCAGCGGGAACATCTGCCGATGCACCGGCTATGAGCCCATCATCAGAGCCATCCTCGCCGCTTCCCGCAGCGGCACTCCGGGCGACACCGGGAAGCGGGGAGCGGCATGATGAAAATATGCAAAAATTATTTCGCCGACGAGCGCCCCGATGATTTTCAGGAGGTCGGCCAATCACGACCGCGTGTCGATACTTCCGGCCATGTCAGAGGCATCACGCCATTCTATGCCGATCGGCGCCTGCCGGGGCTTCTCCATCTGCGCATGGTCCGTAGTCCGCACCATCACGCGCGTATCCTACGGATGGATACCAGCGCGGCGCAGCGGTATCCGGGCGTCAAGCGGGTCATGACCGCAAAAGACGTTCCACACAACGTCTACACCGTGCTGAGCCTCATCAATATCGGACCGGAAGACGAACCGGTGCTCGCGTTCGACAAGGTGCGCTGGCTGGGCGAGCCCGTTGCCGCCGTCGTCGCCGACAGCGAGCGGACCGCCTACGAAGCGGCTGCTCTGGTGCAGGTCGACTATGAGGAGCTGCCGGCAGTCTTCGATGTAGAGGAGGCGTTGAAACCCGACGCACCGCTGGTCAACGAATATCACGGGCAAAACTATTATCGCTACGACAGCGGCGCGAGCCGCAAGGTGAAGCTTGGGGACGTGCAGGCCGGCTTCCGCGAAGCCGATTACGTCCTCGAGGAGCGTTACGATTCCAGTCCGATCGAGCATGCTCCCACGGAGACGACGGGCTGCATCGTGGTGCCGGATCAGAACAACCGTCTCATCTGCTACACCGGAACGCAAGCGATCTTCTTCACCCTCGACAATGCCTCCATCATCCTCGACCTACCTGGCCAGCGCCTGCATTTCATCGGCGGGACGGCGGGCGGCGGCTTCGGCGGCAAGGTCGACTGCACGGTCGAACCGATCACGCTGCTCGCCGCCATGCTCACCGGCCGGCCCGTCGCCTTCATCTACAATCGTTACGAAGAGATGCAGATCTCTTCGCCGCGCGGAGCTGAGCGCATCTACATCAAGGACGGCTTGATGAAAGACGGGCGGATCGTGGCCCGTCAGGTCCGCTGCTATGTCGATTCCGGTGCCTATTCGCGGCATTCGCCCTATGGCGCGCAGAAAGCGGCGGCGCATTTTCCCGGACCGTACACGATTCCCAACGTCGAGATCGATTGCTACTGCGTCTACACCAACCGGACGCCCTCAAGCGCCATGCGCGGATTCGGCGTCACCATCGGGGATTTTGCTCTCGAGGTGCAGATGGATAAGCTCGCGCGCCATATCGGAATGGACCCGCTGGAGTTTCGTTTCATCAACGCTTATCGCGACGGCGACATGAAGGCGCATCGCCAGCTCACGGAAGGAGCCGCGTTGATCGAGTGCATGCAGGAGGCGTCAATCTGGGCCGATTGGCCGGTCGATCCCCGCTTCCTCAAACTTTCGTCGCGCCGGGGAGGATAGGCCGTGGCCAAGAAACGCGGACGCGGCGTCGCCGCAGTCAACTATCCAACCGGCATGAATCTTGGCGGCGATCCGACGCAAGCGCTGGTTCACTCCACGCCGACCGGTAATTTCATCGTCTCGCTTTCCAGCGTCGATCTCGGCCAGGGATTGAAGTCGATCATCGCACAAATTTGCGCCGAGACGCTGGGTGTGCCGAGCGAACGCGTCATTGTCGATACCGCGGATTCCGATACCGGGCCGCACTGCATGGGAACATTCGCATCGCGCGGAACGCATCGCGCCGGCAATGCCGTGATCGCCGCCGCCAAGGAGGCGCGCGCGGTGATGATGGAGGTCGCCGCCGACATGCTCGAAGTCGATCCGCGCGACCTGGTGACGGACGGCACCGGGCGCATCCACGTCGCCGGCGCCCCAACCATGGCGGTCTCGGTAACCGACGTTGCTTTGGCCGCGCACTTTGAAAAAGGCCGATCCATTTCCGGGCGCGGGATGTTCTTCATACCGCGCTCGTATCCTTCGACCGCGGACGGAGCAATGAAACCCTCGACCTGCTACGCCCACGCCTGCACGATCGCGGAGGTCGAGGTCGACACCGAAACCGGCGAGGTCGACGTGCTGTCGCTCAAGAGCGTGTACGAGGTTGGCCGCGCGTTAAATCCGAAGATGGTCGAGCAGCAGCTAGTGGGCGGTGCTTGGATGGGTATCAGCCACGCGCTCTACGAAACCACGGAGCCCTATTATCCCAATCGCGATCACGGCGGCACGGGCTTCAGCGAATATCTCATGCTCGGCCTCGGTAATCTGCCCAAGATCGAGATCCGCGTTATCGAACGGCCGGCACCGGACGGTCCTTACGGGGCCAAGGGCCTCGGCGAGATGTGCGCGAATTCGCCGATTCCGGCCATTGCCAACGCGATCTTCGACGCCGTCGGCGTCCGCATTGACAGCTTGCCGCTTACTCCTGAGAAAATTCTGGCGGCGCTTCTGTCGAAAGGCACCCCGGCGGCGGCATAACGGTCTGGCCGGCCCTTTTTGCGCCACAGGCCTCATCGTGGCGGGCGTGCGACAGGATTATCCTGCCGTCTGATACTTGCGAGGGAACTCTTGTGCCCCCCGGGAAGCACCAGTTATGAATCGGCTTAACTGCCAAAGAAATCACCAGATTGGCAGACAACTACAGGGGATTGGGGAAGGTATCGCGTGCGGTTTCCGTTCTTCTTTGATCGAGTGGGCGTTTCCGCTGCTCTCGATATTGACGGCTGACCGCATCCTGACCTGACAATCACATGAGCGGAGGATACGCGCTATGAACAAGTTCTTTGCTGCTGGCGTTGCAGCGCTCGCCCTATGGTCCGTGTCGGCCTACGCCGAAGACGGCTCGAAGATCGTCGTCGGGCTGTCGAACGGCTATTTCGGCACGGAGTGGCGCAATCAGATGGTCGACGGCGCTAAGGAACAGTTCGAGTTCTATAAATCGAAGGGAATGGCTGGCAAGCTCGTCGTGCAGCAGGCCGGCGCCGACACCAATCAGCAAATTCAAGATATCCGGAACATGATTCAGCAGCATGTTTCGGTCATCATGGTGAACGCCAATTCGGCGACCGCGCTTAATGGCGTCTTCGCCGAAGCACATCGCGCCAACATTCCGGTCGTCTCATTCGACCAGGCAGTGACCAGCCCCTACGCAATCAACGTGACCGTGGATCACTATTCCTGGGGCAAGCGCTATGCGGAATGGCTCGCCAAGGCGCTCGATGGCAAGGGCAAGATCGTCGTCATGGACGGCATCCCCGGTCACCCGGCGGCCGAAGCCCGGCGTAAGGCCGCGCTCGATACGTTTGCCAAGGATCCCGGCCTGGACATCGTCTGGAAGGGATATGGTTTGTGGGATCAGGCGAAAGCTCAGGCGGCGATGTCGACGGTGCTCGCCTCGCAGCCGCATATCGACGGCGTGTTCGTCGAGGATTCAATGGCGCTCGGCGTCATGCGGGCATTCGAGAACGCAGGCCGCCCGATTCCGACCATGACCGGCGAGACGCAGAAGGCGTTCCTGGAAGAATGGAAGAAGGTTCTGGTCAAGCAGCCGGACCTCAAGATATTCGCCCAGGTGAACCCGCCTGACATCAGCCGCACCGCCCTCGGTATTGCGGTGCGTATCGCGGCCGGCAAGAAGCTCAAGCCGCTGAAGAACAACACCTACTATTATCCGATCACGACCTTCGTCACTTCGGCGGATCTCGACGCGACGTTGGCCAAGATGAAGGATAAGCCGAATGGCTACTTCCTCGCCGCCTGGCTGAGTGAAGACCAGCTTGACGCGCTGTTCCAATAAATGAGATGACTATCGAGGCGCGCGATACGCGCGCCTCGACGGTCTAACGGCAACGAAAGAGCGGCAGTGTCGATCCTGACCGCGCGTGGCATTGTTAAGCGGTTCGGCGGAGTCGTCGCGCTAAACGGAGCCGAGATATCGTTGGAGGCCGGCCGCGTTGGCGGCCTGCTCGGCGCCAACGGCGCGGGCAAATCGGTCCTCTCCGCGATTCTTGCCGGCGAGATCAAACCCGACGAAGGCGAGATGACCTTCGACGGCCAGCCGGTTTCGCATCCCTCGCCGCGCGCCGCGCGCGGTCGAGGCATTGTCATCGCCCATCAACACGCAAGCCTGGTGGCGGACGTCCCGGTCTGGGAAAATCTGTTTCTCGGCGCCGAGCGCCGTGGCCGGTTCGGAATCATTGACCGGGAGGGCAGCCGCAAGATCGCGGCGGAAGCACTAGCTCGGCTGTCGCCGGAATTCGATGTCGATCGTCTTGCCGGCGAGCTGTCGAGCGCAGAGCAGCAGTTGGTCGAGATTGCGCGCGCGCTGCTGCGGAAGCCGCGGGTCCTCATCCTCGACGAGCCGACCGCGAGCCTGGCCCATGCCGAAGTCGAGCGTCTATTCGGAGAAATCCGCAAGCTCGCCGCCGAAGGCGTTGCAACTGTTTTTATCTCGCACCGCCTGCCCGAGGTGAAGGAGATCTGCGACGATGTCGTGGTGCTGCGCAACGGGCAGACCGTCGGCAGCTGGTCCATCGGCGCCAAGCTCGACAACGACCGGCTGCTATCGCTGATGTTGGGCGAAGCCGAAGTCGCCATGCACGAGCGGCAGGTCCGCGATGTGGGCCCGGTCGTATTGGAGGCGGACGGTCTTGCTGTCACGCCGCGGCATGAAGGAGCGACGTTCGCGCTGCGACGCGGGGAGATTGTTGGGCTCGCTGGTCTCCAAGGCCAGGGCCAGGAAGAGATTCTCGAAGCACTTGCTGGCGGCCGCCGCATTGCGGCCGGCCATCTGCGGGTCGAGGGTGACGAGCTGCAGCCGCGCCGGCCTAGCGATATGATCCGCCACGGCGTGTGCCTGGTGCCCGGCGACCGCCATCGCCAAGGTCTGTTTATCAGTCAGTCCATAGAAGAGAATCTCGACTATCCCTCGGCGTGCGTTCGCCGCCGGCCCTGGATGCTGCCCTTCGCCGAAATCCGCCGCCGCGCGCTTGAAATCATCAGATGGCTGGACATCAAGTCCAGCGGACCGACGCAGACGGTCGGCGCGCTGAGCGGCGGCAACCAGCAAAAGGTGGTCATCGGCAAATGGCTGCCGCTGGCGACCAAGGTGCTGCTGCTGAGCGACCCTGCGAAAGGGGTCGACGTCCACGCTAAGAGCGAGATCTTCGCCGCGGTCGAGCGGCTTGCCGCCGCCGGTGCCGGCGTGCTGCTCTACGCGTCCGACTTCGATGAACTGCTTGGCCTATGCGATCGCGTGCTGGTCGTCTATGACGGCCGCATCGTCGACGAGTTCGCCGGCGAGACGATGACCGAATACAACCTGCTTGCAGCCTCCTTCGGACACACGGCATGAGGGCTCTTCGCCACGCCGGCCTGCTGCCGAGCCTGGGGATGCTGATCGTCGTGTTCGCGATCAATGCCGTGCTTCAGCCCGACCTGCTGACCCGCGGCTCGCTGTCCAGCAATATCGCCACGTTCGCCCCGACCGTTCTGGTTTCCGCGGCGCAGGCCATCATCGTGTTGACCGGTGAACTCGACCTCTCGGTCGGCACCGGCGTATCGATGCTCAATTGCGCATTGGCAACGCTGCCCGAGCTCACCGGCTGGGGCCTGTGGCCGACTCTTGTCGCAACCTTCGCGATCACCCTGGTCGCCGGCGCGGCCAACGGCGTTCTCGTCGCCTATCTGCGGCTGCCGTCGCTCATAGTCACATTCGCAACCAGCGCGATCTGGTTCGGCGTGGCGCTGATCTTCCGGCCGCAGCCGGGCGGCAGCATCGATGGCGCGTTCGGTGACTTCTACGCCAGCAGCGTCTGGGGCGTCCCGATCGCGCTGCTGCTCATCCTTGTCGCCCTCGGTCTCTGGTCAGCGCTGCAACGCTATCCGTTGGGGCGGCAATTGCTCGCCGTCGGCGGCAACCCTGTGGCCAGTTTCCACGCCGGCATCGACGTGCGCTGGATCAAGTTCTGCGGCTACTGCATCGGCTGGTGTTTCGTCTATCTCGGCGCACTCGCCATCTCGGCGCAGACCTTGTCGGGTGATTCCCGGCTCGGCCTTCCCTACACCTTGACGTCGGTGGCGGCTGTTGTGATCGGCGGCATTTCGCTCGCCGGCGGCCGCGGCTCGGTCTGGGGTGCGGCGTTCGGTGCGATTGCACTGGGGCTCGTCGCCAACGTCATCTACTTTGCCGGCATCCCCAGCATCTATCAGGAGTTTTTCAAAGGCATCGTGATCTGCATCGCCTTGAGCTTCACCTTCATCGTCGGGCGACGGAGAACCGCATGAGCGTGGCGCTGCGCACGGGCGGACTGTTGCTGGCCTTGAGCGTTCTCTTGATGGTGCTGGGAAATTTCATCACGCCCGGATTTCTCAGCCTCACGCAAGTCAGCACGCAACTCAAGATCAGCGCGTTCCTCGGCTTGTTCGCGCTATGCCAGACTTTCGTGCTCATCGCCGGCGGTGAAGGCGTCGATCTCTCTGTCGGCGCCAACGGCTCGCTCGGCGGCATCGTCGGCGCGGCGCTGATCCACGGTCACGACAGCGCGGTCCTGCCGGTGGCCATTCTGATGGCACTGGCGGGCGCCGTGGTTGGCACGATCAGCGGGCTGGGCGTGGCGCTGTTCGGCGTACCGCCGCTGGTGATGACGTTGGCGATCGCCAGCATCGTCAATGGTGGGCTGATCATTTTCGAATCGATCGCGCAGCCAGCAATCGCCGCGAGCCCTTTCCTGGCGCAGCTCGCCGGCCGCACGACCTTGGGACTGCCCAATATCTTTCTGCTTTGGATCATGATCGGGGCGATCGCGGTGTGGTTTCTCACCGCCACCGCCTGGGGTCGCAGGATCTTCGCCACCGGCGCCAACGCCAAGGTGGCGCTGCTGTCGGGGACTCACGTCACGCTGGTGAAGATATCAGTCTACGCAATCAGCGGGATGGTGGCGGCTTTGAGCGGCTTTTGCCTCATCGGCTATGTCGGCGCCGCCTTTCTCGGCCTGGGCGACGCCTATGTGCTGTCGAGTATCGTCGTCGCCGTGATCGGCGGCCTGTCGCTCGCCGGCGGCCAGGGGTCTTATATAGGCGTCGCCGCCGCGGCCATTCTGATCACGGTGCTGACCAGCCTGCTGGGCACGATGCAGATCGGCGAAGCCGGACGTCAGATCGTGTTCGGCTGTATCCTCGTCATCTTCCTGATATTCAATCGTCGCCTTGAGCGCCCGAGCTGAAGGTTCACACCGTAGCCGAAGGTTTCTGGCGTCTATTTGGCCGCGGCAATTATCCGCTCCTCGGCTACCTTGTGTGCGTACCGAGAAAAGCCGCGACAACGCGGGGATCATTGCGCACCACTTCGGGTACTCCCTCCGCGATGACGTGGCCGTAATCAAGCACAACGATCTTTTCGGCAAGGTCGGTCACCATTTGCATGTCGTGTTCGACCCACAGGATTGTTGCGGTGATCTCGTGATGTATTCGCAGGAGAAACCGCGCAAAGTTCTCCTTTTCCTCGCGCATCAAGCCGGTCGACGGTTCGTCGAGGAGCAGAAGCTTCGGGTCCAGCGCCAATGCCCGCGCCACGCCGACAAGTTTTTGCACGCCGTAGGGCAAATCGGCGACGGCGACATTGCGATATCGGTAAAGTTCGAAAAAATCGATGATCTTCTCGATGATCTCGCGTTGCTTGTTTTCCTCCCGGCGCGCCCGCCCAAAATACACAGCCCCTGAGAATATTCCGGTATGCATGAGTAGGTGGCGGCCGACCAGCAGATTCTCGGTAACCGTCATATGCGGAAACAGCTCGCTGTGCTGAAAGGCACGGCCGACCCTGGCAAGCGCAATTCTGTGGATCGGCGTCGACGTAATGTCTCGGCCACCGACGATGATCGCACCTTTGGCCGGCCGGTAGACTCCGTTGATACAGTTCAGCAAAGCCGTCTTTCCGGCTCCGTTGGGGCCGACCACGGCGCACAATTGTCCGTCGCCGACGCCGAAGGTGACATCGTCGAGCGCGGTCAAGCCGCCGAACACGAGGGTGACGTTCCTGATCTCCAGCGACATGGTCAGCTCCACCAGCGGCGCTTGCGCCGATATTGCTTGATGTCGCGGTAGCTCCTCGACGCCTCCTGGCTGGCGCCGCCAAGGTAGAATTCCTGGACGTCGGGATGCGAGCGCAGTTCTGTCGCGCTCCCGTAGAAGACCACCCGCCCGCTCTCCATGACGTAGCCGTAGTTCGCGATGGCGAGTGCCGCATTCGCGTTCTGCTCGACGAGCAAGATCGAAAGGCCAAACTCTTTGTTGATCAGCTTGAGCGTTTCCATCAGGTCGTCGACGACAATGGGAGCGAGACCGAGGGATAGCTCATCGACCAGAAGCAGCCTCGGGCGGCAGAGCAGGGCCATGCCGATTGCCAACATCTGCTTTTCGCCGCCGCTCAGATAGCCGGCGAGCTGACCAGATCGTTCCGCCAGCCGGGGAAAGTATTCGAGAACGCGCGCACGTGTGATCGGTCCGTCGCCGCGACCGGCAAAGTCCAGATTGTCTTCGACGCTCAGCGTGGCAAAGACCTTGTCGCGCTCGGGCACGAGGATGACCCCCTGCCGCGCGAGCTGATCCGGCAGGCGGCCATTGATTCGCGCTCCGCAAAAGCGGACATCGCCGTCGGTGATCTCGACATCTTCCGACGGCAGGAAGCCGGAGATGGCGCGCAGCGTAGTCGTCTTGCCGGCCCCATTCGTGCCGACGAGCGCCACGATCGAACCGTCCGGCACATCGAGCGATACGCCCTGGATCGCCGTCGCGACCCGGTGATAGACCACCTCGAGCTGACGCACTTCGAGAAGGTTGGACCCGCTCATGCCCTCATCGCCGGGTTGCTTCCAGCGGCCGGTAGCGGAAC